>JAFDJI010000502.1 GCA_019307545.1 Deltaproteobacteria bacterium
CCACCTCCCCGTCTACGAACACGTTGAGGTCGGGCACTTCGCGCCGGGCGGGTATCTGGTCGCGACGGAACGCGGCCTCGAGTTGGTCGTACTGGCTCGCGCAGGGCGCTACCCGCTCCCTGAGTGTGAGCCAGTTGTTGTCGAGGGCGCGCGTCTTCCAGGCGCGGTCCGACGGTTCCACCCGTAGGACCCGGCTGCGCTCCGCGTCGAATCCCCACCCGTAGAGCAGCGATCGCAGGGGGAGCGCATCCTCAGGGTGTCCCTGCAGCGCGAGCCCGGTCCCGACCTCCTGGCGTGCTTGGAAGAAGAACCCCTCCTCGATCCGACGCGTGGTCGGTAGGACACCCATCGTCTGGACGCGCGTCCGGTAGCCCGTGGGGGACTCCTCCGGACGGCGCGCCATGTCCAACGCCCCAGCCATCACCCGGATCTGCTCGCTGTTGAGTGGATCGGTGAGGTGGTAGAGGAGCCAGATCGAGGCCAGGTTCTCGGAGTGCACTCCCGCCCAGGCCAGGGACACCACCGGGACGGGGGTGTGGTCGGGGCGAGGGTAGTAGTAGGTCGTGGAGAACGGGAACACGGTGCGCCCGTTGTCGAGCTCCTCGGTGGGACTCCACCCGAGCTTGAGGGCGGCGTGGTACATGAGCGGCTTCCAGGTGGAGCCCATCTGCCGCAGGGCGGTGGCCCGGTTGAAGTTCCGGTTGTCGTTACCGCCGACCATGGCGCGCACCTGGCCATCCTCGACCACCATCACCGCGCCCTGGAGCGTCGGACGACGCTCCAGGTCGCACAGCGCCGGACCCGTCTCGGGAACCTCCCGCACACTCACCCACACCGTCGCGCCCGCCGGGATCGTGCCGGCAAAGGCGTTCACCTCGGCGGTGGGCACCTTGGCGTACCGGTTCTTCTCCTTGCCACGGTGCACCGCGAGGGCGGCACGTACCACCGCGTCCCGATCGACGACGCACTCGTGACCACCCAGGTCCACCTTGAAGTGGACCTTCCCCGTGGGATCGAGGACCCCGACCACCTCCGCCAGGCGGAACTCGTGGCGCCGGGGGGGATGATCGGGGGCGAAGCGCGGACCCTTGCTGTCCTCGCGGATGAAGTCCCTTGCGGTGGCCTCCTCGAGCATGGCCCCCACCTCGGTGAGGTGGTGCCACAGGCCGTAGATCGATTCCCGCTGCACATCGGGGTCCAGGGTGGTGATCACCACCAGTCCAGCTGTGTCCGGATCGGCGATGCCCGCCTGGCGCAACACCTCGTCGAAGGGAGGCTCGTTGAGGCGACGCCCCACCTCGTCCAGAACCGCCGAGGAGTCGTAGCGGAAGGTCCCCCGCTTGAACTCCAGGGTGAACTCCTGCTTCAGCAGGCGAGCGGCCTCGTCCTTCACCGCGCGGGCGTGCGCCAGCCGCTCCCCTGCGGTGGCGTCCGGCTTTCCCGGCAGGGGCCCGGCCAGGTTGTCAAGAGGCTCGTCGAGCAGTCGCTGGAGCACGTACCGGGTGCGATCGTGAGCGCGCTCCACCGAGCGGGCACGGCGCTCGGAATCCCCGATGAAGGGGTCGTAGTAGGAGGGCGCCTTCACCAGGCCGGCGAGGAAGGCGCACTCCAACACGCTCAGCTCGGCGACATCCTCGTCGAAGAAGTACCTGGCGGCGATGCCCAGCCCGCGGCCGTTCCCGGAGACATGGAACTGGTTCACGTAGAAGGTGAGGATCTCGGGTTTGTCGTAGTGCGCCTCCAGGCGAAGCGCGTTCACCAACTCGGTCCACTTGGACTTCACCGACCGATCCGGCCGGTAGTAGATGTTCTTCGCGGTCTGCTGGGTGAGGGTGGAGCCGCCTGCCACGATCCGACGGGCCTTCACGTCCTGGAGCAGCGCGCGCACGATGTGCTTGAGCGACACGCCGTAGTGGTGCCAGAAGCGTCCGTCCTCCGCAGCCACGATTGCGATGACGTACGCCTCGGGAAGCGCGTCCCAAGGCACGTACTCGCGATGCTCGTCCTCGAAGAACACCCCGATGCGGGTGACCCCGTCGCGGTAGTAGACCGGCGACTCCTGGGCGATGATCGCCTGGATGTGCGACCGCTCGATGTGGGGGCCCGGCTCCTCCACCACGTAGCGCTGGTAGGACAACCCGAGCGCCGCACCACCCACCAGGACCAACACCGACGCGAGCACGCCGACCCCGAGCGCCCACCGGACCATGCGGCGCAGACACCCCTTGGACGCGCTGCGCTTCTTCGCGGACGCATTGCGCTTCCGACGCTTCGCCTCAGCCATCCACCAACTCCCGATAGAGCGTTTCCAGGCCCTCTCCATTGCGAGAAACAGGCCAAGCCTCCGTGGCGCGCCGACATCGCGCACCGAGACCCGGCGTGGACCAAGCGTGACACAGGGCTGCGGCGAACCCAGCCACGTCCGCCGGCTCGGTCACCACCAGGGCCGGTTCAGGTACCACCTCCGCGTTGCCGTCGCGGCCCGAGGTCACCGGAGGGACGCCGCTGGCCAGTGCCTCCAAGGTGGTGTTCGCGGCCGAATCGTAGCGGGTGGGCAGCAGGGTGGCATCGGCCCCCGGCAGCCAGCGCTCGGGGCGCGGGACCGGACCCTGCACCACCAGGCGATCGCCCAACAGCCGACCCAGGGGAGCCAGGATTCGTCGCGCGTGGGCATCCCGCCCCATCACCACCAGCCGATCTCGTGCGCCCGAAACCCTGGCGAAAGCCTGGGCCGCGACCGACAACCCCTTGCGCCGGTACCCGTTGGCGAGGAACAAGGCGACCCTTCCGCCCTCCTGCACCCCCCAGGCTCGACGTGCGGCGGACCGACGCTCCGGGGAAGGCCGAAACCTGACAGGGTCCACCCCGTTGCGGACCACGCGGACGCGGTCCTCTGAGATTCCGTACAACGCGCACACATCATTCGCCGCCATCCGCGAGTTGCACACCACGATTCTGGCGGTACAAAGCGCGTTCCGATCAGCCCAGACCTCGGCGTGGTCCGCCGGAGACAAGGCCGTCCGCGCCCGATGGCGCCACCCGGAGCCCCGTGCGTGTAGCCATGCGAGGTGGGCACCGCCGCCGGCGCGGTACACGGTGCAGCCGGGAACGCGAATGAACGCCTGCACCACGTCGTGACGGTGTCGCTGCACCCGACGCGCGGCGAGCAGATCCCGGGCCACACCCACCGCGCCCCGCCCCCTGCGGGGCAGCACGGTGTGGACGTGGACCCCCGGGATCTCCACTGATGCCTGCCCACAGTAGACGTGGACCTCGTGGCCGCGCCCGACCAGCCACCGGGTCAACTCCACCGCGTACCGCTCCGTCCCGCCGTCGGTCGCGAAGCGGCGCACCAGGAAACCCAAGTTCAGGGACGGGGTTCCAGCCACAACCGAGTCCACTTCAGCAGCACGTGGGTGCTCCCGAGCCCTGCCACCGCGAAGCCGGCCACCCCATCCAGAAACCCACGGCGCAGTAGATAGGCGTCTACGAAGTGTAGCGGGGGTCGCAAGGTCACGTCCCACCACCGCGCCCGCACCCCGCGTGCCGCGAGCGCCGAGGCGTGGATACGGGTGTAGCGGTCGATCGTGTCGAGATGCTCGCCCAGATCGCGGTACGGGACGTGGAGGATGTCCCCCTGCAAGGCGTGCACGGGCCCATCCACCTCCAAGCGGTCGTGCGGATCGTCCCCGATCCACCGGCCCCGGCCCCGCCGGATCACCCGCGCCTTGCGGTCCGGGTACCACCTCCCATGGCGCAGGGGGGTTCCAAGCAAGGAGGAGTAGCGGGTCAGGGAGAACCCG
>JAFDJI010000503.1 GCA_019307545.1 Deltaproteobacteria bacterium
CGGAACGCAGGGCGTGAAGCTCAAGCGCCTGCTGATCACGAGTGCCGTCGCAGCGGAGGGGAAGACCGGCACCTGTATCCGGATCGGAATCGCCTTCGCCCAACAGGGCAAGCGGGTGTGTCTGGTCGATGGCGACCACCGCCGGGCGCGGATGCACAAGGTTTTTCCCAACGAACACGAGATCGGGCTGCTGGACCTCCTCCAGGGGGAGGGCTCGCTGGAGGAGGCCATCGGTGCCACGACGGTGCCCCAGCTCGACCTCCTTCCCCTTGGTCACCGCACCGAGGAGGCCAACAAGCTCCTCACCTCGGCGGCGATGGAGCAGCTCCTCGAGGAGCTCGCCGAGCGGTACGACCGGGTCATCATCGACTCTCCGCCGGCGGCTGCCCTGTCGGAGGCCGTCAGCCTGTCCAAGATGGTGGATGGGGTGGTGATCGTCGCCCGCGCCGGCCAGGTCTCTCGCAGTGTGGCCCGGCACACCCTGGACCGCTTCGCCCACGTCGACGCGAACCTCGTCGGCATCGTGCTCAATGACGTCCCAACCAGCAAGCTCTCCACGGGCGCCTACTACTACTACGACTACTACGGTTCGAAGTACTACCAATCTATCGAGGAAGACCAGGACCCCGACCGGGACGATCGGGACGCGGCGGCGAAGTGACGGGCACCTCTGCCCCGAAAGTCCGAGTCACCCACGTCCTCGCCTCCCTCGACCAGGGTGGCGCGGAGCAGCTGGTGACCGATCTCCTCTGCACGCTCGATCCAGAACGGTTCGACCCCTCGTTGGTGCTGCTCTACGACCGAATCGGCACCGAGTTGGAGCAACGCCTTGACGAGCGGGGCATCCCCATCTTCGCGCTCCACAAGCGCTGGACGGGCATCGACCTGGCCGTCCCGACCGCCATGCTGCGGACCTTCCGCCGGATTCGTCCGGATGTCGTCCACACCCATGGATACGCGCTCGCCTATGTGCTTCCGGCGTGGCTTCTGCTCCGCATCCCTGGAGGTGTACACACCGTGCACACCGTCGCCGACAAGGAGTCACGCCCCAGACTCGGCCCGCCCCTGCACAAGCTCGCCTTCCGGTCCGGAGTGCATCCGGTGTTCATCTCGGAGGCCGTGCGGGCCAGCTTCGAGACCCTCTACCCGGGACGAAAGGGCGAGGTCATCCGCAACGGAATCCCACTCGAAAGGTTCGCGGATCCAACCTACGATCGCGCATCATGGCGCTCGACGCAGGGATATGGCGAGGACGACCTGCTGGTGGTGAGCGTCGCGCGGGTCGAGGAAGTGAAGAACCCGGTGGGCCTGGTGGACGCGTTCGGGAAGGTGGCGGAGGCCCTCCCCCGAGCGCGCTTGCTCCTGGTGGGGGATGGCAGTAGCCGCCCAACGGTCGAGGAGCGGATCGCGGCGCTGGGCCTTGCCGAGAAGGCCCAGGTGCTCGGATTCCGCCAGGATGTCCCCGAAATCCTCAATGCCAGCGATGTCCTCGTCCTGAACTCCCGATACGAGGGCCTGGGGCTCGCGGTGATGGAAGCGATGGCCGCCGGCCTCCCGGTGGTGGCGACCGAAGTGGGTGGGATCCCCGAGTTGGTACGCCAGGGGACCACCGGCCACCTCGTCCCTCCCGAAGACTCCCCGGCTCTCGCCAAGGCGCTGGTCACCCTCCTCGAGGACGCAGACCTGCGAAGACGGATGGGCCAGGCCGCAAGGAGAGACGCGGAGTCCTTCTCGATCCGCGAGATGACCTGCCAGTACGAGCGCGTCTACCTCTCGACAGGACGCGCGCACCCATGATCGCGACCCTCTGGGAGGACCGACGCTACGTTGCGGTCACGGTTGCGGGGGCCGTTGTTACCGGTGCCGCAATCTGGGTGTCCCCATGGCTGTCTGTCCTGCTGGCGCTCTCCGTCGCGATCGGAACGGTGGGGCTTCTGCACCCGGTGGTCATGGTGCCAGTGGTGTTCGCCGGGATGCTCTGGTCGAACGCGGGCCTGTTCGACGTGCCAATCGTCGGGGTCCCCATCACGCTCGCGAAGCTGTCGATGGTGGGAGCCCTGTTCACCTGGCTCGTGCACGTCAGCCTGTACCGGAGGGCCCTGTTTCGGTGGAACGAGCTGACCATCCCCCTACTCGCTGCCGTCGGAGTGATGACGGTCAGCCTCACCTGGGCCCTGGAGATCACCAGGGTCCACGGGGTCTACGAGATTGTCGGACTGGCCACCCTGATCGTGATGCTGCACTGGCAGACCACCGTCCTCACGCCGAAGTCACTCCCCATGGTCCTGAGGGCATGTGCCCTGATCCTGATTCCCATCATGGCGTGGACCCTGTTCACCACGCCCACCATGGAGAGCTACCGCTTCTATGAGTTCGAGCGGGCCGCGGGCGTGTACGACAACGCGAACTACTGGTGTGGAATCCTGCTGCTGGTGACACCGCTGCTCATTGGGTTCTTCGCCCGGGACGAACATTGGAGCGCACCCTGGCTTCTTGCCGCCATCGCCGTACTCCTGCCCCTGAACGTCTTCGTCTCGCTCTCCCGATCGGGGTTCATCGCGATGATCGGTGTGTCGCCGTTCCTGCTCTACCTTCTCCGGAATCGGAAGCTGTGGCTGGTCGCCGGCCTCGCCGTGTTCGCGTTTCTGTTCCCCTATTTCGTCGATATCGCCACGATTGCGCGCCGCTACCAGTCCCTCCTGGATCCCACGTTGATCGAGATCGACGGCAGCCTGGTCGACCGTGCCATCGCCGCTCGGGCTGCGATCGAGCTGTTCCTCGACCATCCCTTCCTGGGTGTCGGTGTCGGCATGTTCCGGCGCGCCGCAACCGCCGCCACCAGCGGCGCCATGGTCGTCAAGACGCCTCACAATACGTACCTGTGGATCGCCTCCGAACAAGGTCTCCTGGGCCTGACGGTCCACGCGTGGTTGTTCTATCGGATCGGCCGGCGCGCCTGGCGAAACGTCCGGATGGCCCACACGCCCGCATGGAAGTCGGCGGCGATCGGCTTCCTCGCCTCGATGGTCGCCGCAGCAATCATGGCGATGACGGCTGGCTTCATGACCTTTCCCTTCTTCTACCTCCTGCTGGGATTCGGCCTCGTGATGGGTGACGCGGTCGCGCCTGGCAGCCAGACCGAACACCCACCGCCGGGCTCGGAGCCGACACCACGGGCATCCCGACCTGGGATCTAGCCTCAGATCGCACGCAGACGCGCCAGATCCCTCGTGCTCCAGGCCCCGCTCAGGTTGGACCCAACCCCATAGACCGCGGCGCCGATCACGATCCGCACCGGCACCGGAAGCGACGCAGCGAGGAGCACCACCGCACCCATCAACAGTGCTGGCACGAGGGTCCGCAGGAGAGGTCCCCACAACCGCACTCCGGAGATCCAGGGGCGCAGGCGATGGGCATGGTGCCCGGCCAGCACCGTGGCCGTCACCACCAGGGTGATCACCGCCCCGAGCGCACCGAGCACCGGGATGAGGACGAGGTTCATCCCAATGCCCAGCACCGAAGCAGCGATGACCCCGCGCGTCCGGTCGTCTTGTCTGTTCAGCGCCGACAGCGCCCACCCCAGCGAGTTGGACACGAATCGGAGCGGGACGAGGGGGAGGAGCAATGCCAGCCACAAGCCCGCCTCGCGGTACTCCGACCCCACCAGCCAGCCGAGGAGGTCCGCGGGCATGCACAGGCCTCCGAGCGCGATGGGAACCCCGATGACGAGCAGGATCCGAAGGTTGAAGGAGAGTTCCTCCCCCGCGCGGCGAGGTTCGCCGAGCTGGCACACGATCCGGG
>JAFDJI010000504.1 GCA_019307545.1 Deltaproteobacteria bacterium
GCTCAGGTACTCCCCCCTGAGGTGGGAGAACAGGAGACACCCAACCCGCCCCGGGCCGGTTGACCAGATCGTCGGGCACAAACCGCAAGAGATCAACCTTCAGGGGGCCTGCCTCATCGACGGCACCCCACAGCGAAGTGACGTCAGGGGTCCTGAAGCGCTCCTGTTGAAACTTCACTGAGCGTGTCGCCGTTCAGGGGTCCGTGGGTGGGGATGGTTCCTGATATCTCGAAGGTGCGTTCGGGTGTGACGTCGATGTGGAGGTCGAGCAGTTCGTAGACCCGGCGCTGGTCTTGGGGTGTGGTGGTGGCGAGGCTGGTGGTGGCCTGTTGGGCGAGGTGGTCGAGTCGGGAGAGGCGGGCTTGATTGGTGCGGCGTTGGGTGTCCCAGGCGTCGAGTTGTACGAGGTGGCCTTGGAGTGTGGCTCGTTCGTCGCGGATCTGTTCGAGGGTTTCGGCGAGCTGGGTGTCGGTGATCTGTTGGCGGGCGTGGGTGCGGATGACCCCGGTTTCTTCGAGGGCGAGCATGTCGAGGCGGTGGGCGATGGTGGCTCGCTGCTCGGCGTTCTGCGGTTTGGCATGTTGGGCGGCGGCGATGTGACGTTTCGCTGCGTCCTCCAAGCGGCGGGGATCGGTGAGCAGGTCGCGGATGGCGGTCCATACCGTCACCTCGAGCTGGTCCGCTGGTAGATACCTGGGGTAGTGCGGGCAACGCTCGGCCTTCGGTATCGGGGCGGTGGCCCGGGAGCACTTGTAGTAGCGGGTGTCGTACTCCTTGCGGTAGACGCCGGAGATGGAGCCGCCGCATTCGTAGTTGAGGTATCCGGTGAGGGGGTAGAGATTGTTCCTGTCGTTCGACCCCGGCAGCGCTCGGATGACGGCTTGGACGGCCTCCCAGCGCTCAGGCGTGAGGATCGGCGGGATCTCGAAGGTGACCGGCCCGCCGGGGTGGTCATAGGTGTAGGTCCCGGCGAGGTGTTCCTTCTTGAGCTGGAAGGCCAAGTTTCGGAAGTACCACCGGCCAATAGTCGACGAGAACCGGTCCCTCAGAGCTGGCTCTCTGGTGTCTGGGGGACGTCGGTGATGATGTATGCTTGCTCAAATGCTCCCGGATGACGCCGAGACGATGCCCGCCTCCCCAGTCCCGGCACCCCCCAAGCGTTTCCCGGTGTGGCCGACTGCCGTATCGGCCGTGGTCGGGATCGTGATCGGTCTGATGGTCTTCACCTTCTCGACGGCCGAGGGCCTGTCGTACTTCAGCGGCGACCCGGAAGCCTGCGTCAACTGCCACGTGATGCGCGACCAATACGAAGGATGGAGCCACTCCAGCCACCGCGAATGGGCGACGTGTAACGACTGCCACACCCCGCACACCTTCTTCGCCGGATACCTGTCGAAGGCTCGCAACGGCTGGAACCACTCGGCGGCATTCACCACCGGCGACTTCCCGGAACCGATCGTCATCACCGAGCGCAACCGGCAGATCGTGGTGGAGAACTGCATCGACTGCCACGAGGCGGTGGTGTCGCAGATGATTGTGAATGCGGATTCCCACGACCCCGAGTCGGTGGCCTGCTTGCACTGCCACTCCGACGTCGGGCATTGAGCAAGGAGCGGCCCCGAGTGAGCAAGGAACCTGCGATGAATAGCGAGAACGGCAAGGCCAGGCGCGGTTGGATCAACCGCGTTCCGTGGCGGATGGTCGCCATCGCGGCGGCCTTCGTCGTGGTGGGCATCGGAGCGGGCACCCTGCTGGCCAATGTCGTCGAGAAGCAGGTCGAGGGCGAGCAGTTCCCGGCCAAATTGGTCGACATCGGGGAACTCGAGGTAGATCCCGAGGTATGGGGCCTCAATTTCCCCCGGCAGTACGACTCGTATCTGCGCACCCAGATCGATGGCAACGCCACCACCTACGGGGGCTCCGCCCCCTTCTCCAAACTGGACGCCAAACCGTTCCTCAGGACCGCCTGGGCCGGCTACGGATTCTCGCTCGACTACAACGAGGACCGGGGCCACTATTACAGCCAGATCGACCAAGCCCGCTCGGGGCGAACTAACGAACTAGAGCTGCCGGGCACCTGCATCAACTGCCACACCGGCGAATTCGTCCAACTGATCGACGAGCGGGGTTGGGAGGGAATCAACACCACCCCCTACAACGACCTGAGGGAGCACGTCGGCGATCTAGGGGTCACCTGCGCCGACTGCCACGACCCGGACACTATGCAGCTGCGGCTCACCCGCCCGGCGCTGATCAACGCCCTCACAGCCCAGGGGATCGACTGGACCGAAGCGTCCCGCCAGGAGATGCGGACCTACGTCTGCGCCCAGTGCCACGTCGAGTACTACTTCCAAGGCGAGACCAAGGAGTTGGTATTCCCCTGGTCCTTGGGCACCTCGGTCGAGGCCATCGAGCAGCACTACGACGAATACGGCTTCCAAGACTGGGAACACGAGATCACCGGCGCCCCGATGATCAAGATCCAGCACCCCGAGTTCGAGATGTTCACCTCGAGCACCCACTTCGCCGCCGGCGTGGCCTGTGCCGACTGCCACATGCCGTACGTGCGGGAGGGCGGGGTCAAGGTGAGCGACCACTGGGTGCGGAGCCCACTCGACAATCTCAACAATGCCTGCCAGTCGTGCCACCGAGCCTCCGAGGAGGAATTGGAGACCAGGATCCTCACCATCCAGGGCCGGACCAAAGACCTGATGGAATCGGTCGAGGATGGCCTCGGGGACGCCATTGAGGCAATCGCCGCCGCCATGGAGGCCGGGGTGCCCGATGAGAACCTCGTCGAGGCCCGGGCGTTCCACCGGGCGGCCCAACTGCGCTGGGACTTCGTAGATGCCGAGAACAGCATGGGCTTCCACAACCCCCAGGAGGCGGTCAGGGTTCTCGGGCACGCAGCCGACCTGGCCCGCCAGGCCGAATTGAGCGCCGTCAAGGCTCTGGCAGCCCACGAGGGCTGAGGGACAGAGAGGTACAGTCTGAGGGGCGCCCCATCGGCGCCCCTCGCTCCAGCCACCGGCGGCGTATTGGCTGCGGCCGGCGTTGAACTCGTTGTCGAGGATGATCTACAGAGAATGGTCGAGGCTCTCGCTGGCCACCAGCACCGCCCTGCGAAGCAGGCCCTCGCGGGGTCGTGCTAGAAGGCCCCGTTTTCGGCCGCCGAATCGCCCGATTCAGGCCCTTCCGTTGCGAGGTCCGGCGCTGGGGCGACGGGGTGATCGCCGACGCCAGTGAGGCCATCGACAGCCCGCAACTCGTCAGCGATGACCCGCCCCAGGCGCACCAACTCCTCGCCCTGGCGGCCTCGGTGCCCTCATTGATTTGGGACCGGGATGAGAGGGGAACCGGCGAGATGTGGAACTCGAACTCGGTGGTCCATGGCTGCTGACGCGAACGGGCGTTCCGGTAGACGAGATCCACCCACCCACCGGCGGTCGCGCACCAGGATGGCTTGCCGGTATTGCCGTGGTCCGCGAGGGTCCAACCTCGGCCGGTCAGGTGGGCCGCGTCAGAACAGGGAGATTCCTGGCGGTCAAGGAGAATGTAATCGCAGCGAAGTTCTGACAGGGGTCCCGAGGCACTTGACCTTGTTCCACGGCGATCCTCGACCCGCTCATAGCTCGATCGTGAGCCCAAACGTGCCTCCTGGTGCAGTGAAGTCTTGACAGGGGTGCTGAGGAGCCACGAACCTCGCTCCGGTTGGGGGCGACTCGATCACCAGGAGACTGCTGAGCGCTGCCTCTACTCACATGGCGCCGACGGAGACACCACTCGCAGGGAGGGGGCGCC
>JAFDJI010000505.1 GCA_019307545.1 Deltaproteobacteria bacterium
GGATCCTCCGTCCATGCTGATCCTGGCCGAGCATGGAGAACAGGGCTTCCCGGACCCGAGCCGAGGTGGGTCGGACGCGGGAGGGAATGGGCTCGCGCAGGACGCGCCCGCGGGCGACGCCGCCGGTGATGCGGACCGAGCTCACTGCACGTCGAGCCGTTTCAGCGTCTTCATGGGGGGTACCTCGTCCTTGAGGGACCAGGTGCACCGGCCCTTCACGCACCCGCAGCTGTCCAGGATCGAGAAACACTGCCGGATCTCGCAGGTGGTCATCACGTCTGCGGTGGCGGTGGTACACACCTCCCGGCCGCACCCGGTGGAAGCGCAGTCGGCGTCACTGTTGCACTCGCCATCGGCCTCGGGCTGCTCCACCCGATCGCGACATTGCTCGTACAGCGCTCCGGGCGTGCGGGTCCCGGTCGCCGGGACCGCCGAGGGTTCGGAGGGGGGCGCGCTCGGTGCGGGCGCGGCCACGGGCGGCTCCGCAGCCACGGGCGGTTCCGCAGCGGTCGGGGGGGTGGCTGCCACCTCCGGCGAATCGACAGCGGGGTCGGCCGGGGTCTCGGGTTCGGCCGACGCGGTCGGGTCTGTTTCGGCGACCGCCGGATCGGCCGCGGGCTCGGGGGCGCCCACCGTAACGGCGGTGACGGATCCGGCGTCGATTCCACAGGCGGAGGCCAGGGCGAGCAGCAGCAAGAGCCAGCGCATGAATCCTCCTCGGGGCCCGGAAGGGTCGCGAGAACAATAGCAGGCTGGGTCGTCCTGCTCGGGCGGGATACGGCGCCCCCCTGCAGGAGGAACGGATGAGCGCGGAAGGTAGGGTCCGCTGGGCCATTCTGGGGGTCGGCACCGCTGGATTCGCGCGCGCAAAGGCGATCCTGCGCGACCCGCGGAGCGAGTTGGTCGCGGTGTACCGGGGTCATAAGGCCGCTGAGACGGGTGTCTTGCCAGTGGACTCGGTGTTGGAAGCCATCGAGTTGGCGGACGTGGTTGCGATCGCCTCTCCGAGTGGGCTCCACCCGTCCCAGGTGCGGGCGGTGCTGCGGGCGGGACGGCATGCCATCGTGGAGTACCCGCTCGCCCCGACCGAGGAGGTGGCGGCCGGATTGTTCGCCCTGGCCCATGAGAAGGGGCGGGTCCTTCACGTGGAGCACATCGAGCTGCTGAGTGGTGCCGCGCGCATCCTCGCTGGCAACGTGCAGGCGATCACGGTCAAGCGGGCTTCTGTCACCTTCGAGGGGCGCGGTTCGGAGAGCGTGGCCGGGGGGGACCTGGCCATGGACAACGTGGCCCGGATCCATCGCCTGGTGCATGTCACCGGCCCCCTTCGCTCCGTGGACGAGGTGCACCACGAGCCGGGGCGGCTCACCGCCCGCGTCACCCTTCACAACGGCGCTCCGGCGGAGATGTCGTTCGAGCAGAGCCCCTACTACGCGCGCCGGACGGTGCTCGAGGTCGAGGATCACAGGGACGAGTGGCGCCTGGAAAACCTCGGGCTCTACCGCCGCAAGGTCCCCCAGACCATTCTCGAGGCCGTACCCCTGTTCGAGGAGGATCACGCGTGGGCGATGCGGCGTATCGCGGACGAGGAGCCGCGTTCGTACGTGGACGAGGCGCGGATCCTCCACGTGATGCGGGTGGTCGACATGCTGCGTGAGGGACGAACCGGAAAGGTCTCACGGGACGCGTAAAACCTGCCGTGCCCGCCTGTTATTCACGATTCCTGGCTGCGAGAGCGGTGCCGCGAATCATTGCGCCCTGTTGAAGCGATCGCCGCCGTGATTTACAGACCACGGCCTCGGAACTGCGTTCAAAGATGGGGAGGGCCCATGCGCCACCTTCTCTGGCCCCTCGCACTCGCGCTGTGTGCGTGCGATGTCGTGCCGGATCAGAGCGACACCGCGGTCCACCCGAAGGACCCCCATTCGCTCTTCCCAGAGGTTGCGCGCGAGGGAGCCCAGATCGCCACTGGCGTCATCGACGACGACCCCCTCGACCAGCCGATCCCCTTCACCCACTACCGCCACGCCACCGTGCTGCAGATCGACTGCGAGTACTGCCATACCGAGGCGCGGCGCTCCATCCACGCCGGGATCCCACCCGTCGAGGCGTGCATGGGGTGTCACCAGTGGGTGTTCACGGACTCCGTGCAGATCCAGAAGATCCAAGCCTACTGGAACGACCGGCAGCCCATTCCGTGGAACAAGGTTCACGACCTTCCAGACTACGTGTACTTCTCCCACAAGCGGCACGTCCGGGCAGGCGTGGAGTGCGAGGAGTGCCACGGTGACGTGGAGGCCATGGGGCAGTGGCCCGATGGCAACGCAGACCTGGCGAAGGTCCTACAGCGCGACGCCAGCCTCCAGATGGCGTGGTGCCTCGATTGCCATGCCACCCACGTCTCGCTCGAAGAGAACTACAGCGATCTGGCAGACCTGCGGCGGACGGAGCTGAAGGACTGCTGGACCTGCCACAAGTGAGTGCACCCATGGCGCGCCTGAATCGACGCGACTTTCTGAAGGCCCTGGGGTTGGGTGGAAGTGTCTCCGCCCTCGCCGCGTGCGGACTCGACGACAACCGGTACCTCACTCCGGTGGAGCAGTTCCTGCCGTACGGGGTCAAGAGCGAGGTCCACACCCCGGGCACCCCCACCTTCTTCGCCACCACCGTGACCACAGGACCCTCCGCCTTCCCCGTGACTGCGCGTCACCGCGAGGGTCGGGTGGTCAACATCGGCGCCAATACCCGGTCCCCCTTTGCGCCCGCAGTACAGGTCGCGGCGCTCCTCGCCCTGCAGCGGCAGTACTCCCCGGACCGGTACACCGCTCCCCGCCTCCGCGAGGGGAGCACCTGGTCGGACACCGATTGGGAGACCGGTCTTGCTCAGCTCTCTTCAGCGGTGAAGGCCGCGCGGGACGGCGGCAAGAAGATCGCCTACCTCGGCCCCTACCGCAGTGGCAGCATCGTGAACCTGCTCCAGGACTACACCGGCGGCGAGGCCGTGTTCTGGGAGCCCCTCGGCCCCGAGGCCGAGGTCGAGGCCGCAGAGGTTCTGTTCGGGCAGCGCGTCCTTCCGGCATACCAGCTCTCCGGAGCAAGGTACGTGCTCTCCTTCGGGGCCGCCTTCCTCGGACAATGGGGTAACGTCCACCTCGCGGGCCAGTACGCGGACGCTCGCGACCCCAACAAGGGTCACTTCATCGCGCGGTTTGCCATGGTCGGCCCCTACCTGGACCAGACTGGCGCAAACTGCGACGACTGGTATGCGGTCCACCCCGGCGCCGAGGCGGCCGTCGCCCTGGCCGTCGCCAAGTTGGTCGCAGTGAAGTCCGGTTACCGCGGGCCCCTGGAGGGGCTCCTGCGGGATGCAAGCCCTTTGAGGGCTGCCGAGGCGGCTGGCCTCTCGCCCGCGGACCTGGACGCCATCGCATCCCAGTTCGTCTCCGCGAGCGAAGCCGGGGGCGCGGTCGCCCTCCCCGGGGGGACGGGCGGTGCCAGCAAGGCGGGCGTGGACCTCGCGTTGGCGACCTACCTCATCAACCTGGTCTCCGGAAACGGCGGGCGGACCTTCGGGCTCGGGCCGCACTACGCCGGGCCCATCGACGGGTATCGCGGGCTGGCGTCACTGCTGGCCGAGATGAAGGCCGGCCGGGTCGGCGTGCTTCTCCTCGACGACGTGAACCCTGCCTATGCCCTGCCTCGGGACGCCGAGGTCGCCGAAGCCCTCGCCGGCGTCGACCTGGTGGCGTCGCTTTCCGGCTACCCGGACGAGACCAACGCCGCCGCGCACCTCGTGCTTCCTGGAGGACTGGGGCGACGAGGAGCCACAGCGGGGCCTGTACCTTCTGCGCCAACCGGCCATGGCGCCGCTGCACGACACGCGCGCCCTCGGGGACATCCTGCTCGAGACCGCACGGACGGCGGGCCTCACCCCCCTCCCCTCCCTGACCCCTTCCCGCCCGGCCGAGATCGACGACGAGGGGAAGGCTACCGTCGAGCCGGAGGACCAGGACGGCGAGGAGGAGGCCCAGGCCGAGCCCGCGCCCGGCCCGCTCGGGGTCGAGCCCGTCACCTGGAAGGACTACCTGGCGGCACGCTGGGAGCGGGAGATCCAGCCCATGCAC
>JAFDJI010000077.1 GCA_019307545.1 Deltaproteobacteria bacterium
GAAAGGCATGGGGCCAACCAGTCTGCGCGTGATCCTGGAGACCTTGCTCCGGGAGGGGTGGCGTGCAGCGCGGGGGCTCCCGGACCTGGTGGTGTTGCCAGGGCCACGGATTCGGCTCCCGGGGGCCATGCCT
This sequence comes from Deltaproteobacteria bacterium, assembly GCA_019307545.1. GTDB lineage: Bacteria > Myxococcota_A > UBA796 > UBA796 > JAFDJI01. The sequence goes on from JAFDJI010000077.1 coordinate 134, forward strand.
TCGCGACTGGGGGAAGGGCTGGTGTTGGCGGAGGTCAAGGGTCCGACCGATTCGGTGCGGGACGAGCAGGCGGCGTGGTTCGATCGGCTACTGGGCGCGGGAGCAAAGGTAGAGTTGTGGCAGGTCAGTGCGGGACGCGGCAGTCCTATGCCCACTGCCGATCACTCGGGCTGATTGCCCGCGTATCCCGCTCCCGCTCCCGCTCCCGCCGCTCCCGCTCCCGCTCCCGCTCTATCCCCTGATTTCGACCGGGGTGCCGTGGGGGGCGATGGCCCAGATCTCTTCAATCTCGTGGTCTTCCACCGCGACGCAGCCCAGGGTCCAGTCCCAGCCGCTACCGTTGCCATGAATGCCGATGGCGCCCCCCAACGTGGTGTTCCATGGCGGCTTGGCCCCGGTCCCGGCGGCTGCCTGGATCGCCGCCGCCTCGGCGGTGTTGATCAGACCCTCCTTCAGGCCCCGTTCCGCGTCTTCGGCGTCCGGGTACGAGAGCCCGAGAAACAGGTGGTAGTGCGACCGATCGTTGCGCGTCACCACGGTGAATCGCCCCACGGGTGTGCGCTGGTCCCCCTGCCGCACCTTGTCGCCCTCTGGAGTCCCGCCGAGCCCCACCCGGTAGACCTTCAGGTCGATCTCTCCGCTGTAGACCCACAGCCGGCGATCGGACTTGTCCACCAGCAGGTGCACCTCCGGAGGTGGCCATGCCACCCCCTTCTTGGCGGCTTCCTCTTCGAGGGTTCCGGGCGGTTTGGGCTCGGCAGCGGCCTCGGTCTCTGACGCTGCCATCTCTGGGACCTCATTCGTAGCTGTAGCGGTTCCCGCCGGAGCGTCGCTCGCCGGGGCCCCACACGCGAGGGTCAGCCAAATCCACCACACGGAGGGTGGGACAGGCCACTGCCGCGCCGGTTCCGCCTGTTGACCGAGCATTGGCGCGAGCGTACCCTGCCCCGAGCCCTGGAGTGGCCAGTGTCCGCCGATACCATTCCCGCGCGGTTCTTTCAGCATGGTCGGGTCCGTCCCGATCACCCTGGCTACTTCGTGCGAGAGAGCACCGGTTGGAAGCCGACGACCTTCAAGGCGTACAATGCCCAGGTGCGCACTGCGGCGCGTGCGCTGATGGCGCTCGGGCTGAAGCCGGGCGGCACGGTGTGCATCCTCGGCTACAACTGCCCGGAATGGGCCATCCTCGACCTGGCGGCGATGGCGGTGGGTGGGGTCCCGGCCGGGATCTACACCACCTGCTCGCCGGAGGAGGTGCAGTACATCGTCCACCATGCGGAGGCCTCCATCATGCTCCTGGAGGACGAGGTCCAGTGGGAGAAGGTGAAGGCCCGGCGGCCATACCTCCCCAAGCTGAAGCATGTGGTGATGATGCGGAGGGCGCCCGCCATCCATTCGGAGAGGGTGTTGTCCTGGGGCGAATTCCTCGCCAAGGCGGACGGAATCGATCCCAAGGAGGTCGATCGGCAAGTGGCGGCTCTGGAAGAGGACCAACCGGCCACCTTCATCTACACGTCCGGGACCACCGGGCCGCCGAAGGCGGTGGTGCTCTCCCACCGCAACCTGGCCTGGACCGCTCGCACGCTCGCCGAGGTGATGGAGGTGGTTTCGGAGGACACCGTCCTGTCCTACCTGCCGCTGTCCCACATCGCCGAGCAGATGGCGACCCTGCACGTCCCGGTCACGGTCGGGGCCCAGGTGTACTTCGCCGAGGCGTTCGCCAAGGTCGCCGACAACCTCAAGGAGGTTCAGCCCACGGTGCTCTTTGGGGTGCCCCGGGTGTGGGAGAAGTTCCACAGCGCGGTGGAGGCCAGGCTGGCCCAGGCCACCGGGATGAGGGCGCGCCTCCTCGCGTGGGCCCAGGACGTCGGGCGGCGCGCAAACGCCGAGCAGAACGCCGGGCGCACCGCGAGTGGCCTGCTCGGCCTGCAGTATGCGCTTGCGAACCGTCTCGTCTACGCCCGGATCAGGCCCATGTTGGGTCTCGGCAAGGTACGCCTCTGTATCTCGGGCGCGGCCCCGATCTCCAAGGAGATCCTGGAGTTCTTCTCCGGTTTGGACGTGGTGATCCGGGAGATCTACGGGCAGTCCGAGGACTCCGGCACTACTTCCTTCAACGTGGTGGGCCGCACCCGGTTCGGGACGGTGGGCCCGGCCTTTCCCGGGGTGGAGGTCGTCATTGCAGAGGACGGCGAGATCCTGGCGCGGGGGCCCAACATCTTCCTCGGCTACCGCAAGGACGAGGAGGCCACCCGGGAGGCGCTTTCGGAAGGGTGGCTCCAATCGGGGGACCTGGGCGCTTTCGACGAGGAAGGGTTCCTGCGCGTGACCGGACGAAAGAAGGACATCATCATCACGGCCGGTGGCAAGAACATCACCCCTCGGAACATCGAGGAAGCGCTGCAGGGCCTGGACCTGGTGGCGAATGCGGTGGTGATCGGGGATCGCCGCAAGTTCCTGTGTGCCCTCCCCACCCTCGACGAGGGGGCGAAGAGGCGGTTCGCAGCGGCCCACGGGCTACCCGAAGAGGGTCTGCACGAGCACCCCGACCTGATCGCCACCCTCCAGGAAGGAGTGGACCAGGTGAACGCACGGTTCGCCAGAGTGGAGAATGTGCGGAAGTTCCAGGTGCTCCCTCGGGACTTCTCCATCGAGGGCGGCGAGTTGACGCCCACCATGAAGGTCAAGCGGCAGGTGGTGAGTGAGAAGCACGCCGACCTGATCAAGCGCATGTACGAACGCGGCTGACCTGAGGGGAGCACTATCCTCAGCGCTCCGGCGGGTAGGCGCAGCGAACTCCGGCCAGGTCCGGAGCGGCACCCGGTCGGGGTGTCGAGCGTGCCCGCTTCCCGATCTCGGAGGCGGGTGAGGTCGCCGACCCGCCCAGGAGTGCTCCGCTCTCCCCGGATTCCACCCACTCCCAGGCATTTCCAGCGAGGTCGTCGATCCCCAGCGCGGTCCGGCCCACAGAAGCGCTTCCCGGTGGCTGAAGCACCTCCCCGCACCCGAGGGCGTTGGCGTGGGCGCAGGTGGGCCCCTCCTGCCCCCAGGGCCACACGGACGGACCGGCTGCTTCTCGCCACTCCTCCTCGGTCGGGAGTCGTCCCTTCACACGCTCGCAGAAGGCTCGCGCCTGCACGAGGGTGAGGCCCACCACCGGGAGCGCCGGATCGGCGGTCGGATGGGGCAGGGGAAGTTCGGGCGCCTCGGCCATCCACCGCTCGCCAGTGACCTCCTGTCGGTCCAGCAGAAACGCACCTGTCGCCTCTGTTCCGGGGACCTCGACCCGCTCCGGGCCCGGCAAGTAGGGGGCGAGAGTGGTCCAGGCCACCCAGAGCCCGGCGCCCACGGCGGCGATCGCCAGGGCTGGGATCGCCCAGCCCCGAGCGAGGTGCGGTCGACGGACCGGCGGTTCCAGGCTGGGGTCGATGGCGATGTCCGGCGCGTCGGCCATCGGGCCCGCCAGGATCCAATCGCGCGCTTGGGACGGTTCCGGTGAGGCCGGCCGCGAGGCGATCTCCTGGAGATCCGCAAGCTCCAGGGCCAGATCGTCGGCGTCGCGATAGCGATTCGGAGGGGAGGGGTGGGACAGGGGCGACAGGCCACGGTTGAGGAGGCTCCACAGACCCCGCTGGAGGGCGGAAGCCGTCTTCTGGTCCAGTCTCGCGAGCGCGGACAGCCTGCCCACGTCCCGCTCCAACTCGCTCCGGTCGGCGGCGTTGAGGGCGCTGCGGCCGGTGAGCTCGACCAGATCCGCAGCGGTGGCCCCGGCACGTGCCTTCAGGAAGTCGCGGCGGAGGGTGCGCTGGTGGTCGCCGCCGGCCTCGATCGCGCGTCTGGCGATCTCCCAGAGCACGCGGCCCCGCTCGGTCAGGAGCTCACGCGGATCGGCCTGATACGCTGGGCGAGCGCCGGTCAGGGCGGCGTAGAGGAGCACGCACAGGGCATAGGTGTCCCAGGTCGGGTCGGGGATTGCCCGTCCGGGGAGGATCTGGTCGAACGGGGCCCACATCGGGGTTCCGAAGAGCGCCAACTCGACCGCCCGCAAACCCTCGATGGTCAAGGCACCGCCGAAGTCTCCGAGGAACAGGTTTCCCTCGGCATCGAGGAAGATGTTCTCCGGCTTCACGTCGCGGTGGACCACGACGTGGCCGCCGACGTCCACCTTGTGCATGGCGCCCAGGGTCTGGGCGAGGCGTCGACCGACATCGAGGATGTCCAACAGGGTCTCGGGTCCGGGATTCGTGATCACCCGGTTGAGCCAACGCCCCAGCGTTCGCGGATACCGGGGCATGACCATCGCCGGTCGCCCCTCCACCTCGATTGCGTCCAGGCAGGGCACGATGCCGGCGACCCCTGCCTGCTCCATGGCCCCGAGTGCGGCGATCTCGGTCTTCAGAGCCTCGACCGAGGTCCTCGAGTTCCCAGCGACCTTCAGCGCCACCGGGAGCCCATCTGCACGCTGCCCGAAGAACACCTTGCCCTGGGCACCCTGCGCCGCAGGTTCGGTCTCGAACTCGTAGGAGAACAACGGCATGGGGTTAGGAAGGTCCGGAGGAGGGGTGATGTCGTTGCTGATCACCGCGGGAGCGACCCGCAATCCCATCGACGCGGTGCGGTACATCTCCGCGGGGTCTTCGGGACGGTCCGGGGTCGCGGTGGCGCGTGGGCTCCAGGCGAGAGGCGTGGCGGTGTGGCTGATGGGTTCGACCGAGGCGCGGCTGCGTGCGGGGGATCTGCCCGGGGAGGAGTACGGCTCCACCCGCGACCTCATGGCCCGCATGGAGAGATGGGTCCGCGCCAATCCATCCGGTGCAGTCGTGCACGCGGCAGCCGTCGGCGACTACGAGGTCTTGGGGACCACTTCGGGCAAGGTGCCTTCCGGGCGTGAGCGTTGGGAGTTGGTGCTCGGTCCGACCCCGAAGATCGCGGACCACATCCGGGCCTGGGGCTGCAGCGGGCCCTATGTGACCTTCAAGGCCGCCCCGCCGGGAACACCGGAAAAGGACCTGGAGACGATCGCCCGCCGGCAGCGTGAGCGCACCGGTTCCGACCTGGTGTTCGCCAACGTGCTCGGGCGGCTGGGCGAGGGCATTCTGCTGGTCGCGGAGACCACCGAGCGGTACCCACAGCGCGAAGCGGCCCTGCAAGCCCTGGTGGATTGGCTCGCAGAGCGTATGTAGACGAGTGGCTGGCGATGGGTGGGGGCGCCGGGCCGCGGTCATGCCCCCGCTTCGCCCCGGGCTGCGCGGGCTCTCTCGTAGATGGCCTCGTAGGCCGGGACCACCGCGTCCCAGGACCAGTCCACGGCCATCCCTCGACCCTGGATCGCGCGGAACGCCTCCGGGCGGTCCCTCCAGCAGCTCAAGGCCTGGTAGAGCGCGTCCCGGAGGTGGTGTCCGTCGTAGAGGTGAAACACCCATCCGGTCCCCGCACTGCAGTCCCCCAAGGCCGGCTGCACACTGTCGGCGAGCCCGCCCACGGCTCGGACCACCGGCGGTGTGCCGTAGCGCATCGAGTACATCTGGTTCAGGCCACAGGGCTCGAAGCGGCTGGGCATCGCGTACAGGTCCGCCCCCGCCTCGATCTGGTGGGCCTGTGCCTCCGAGAACCCCATCCAGGCCCGCACGTGGCGGGGGTATCGCTGCTCGAACTGGCGCAGGCGCTCCTCGTAGCGCCGGAACTCTGCCGGGGCATCTCCGAGCACCACCACCTGGGCGTCCTGCTTCTCGACCAGCCACGGGATGCTCTCGATGAGCAGCCCCGTTCCCTTCTGCGGATCGAGGCGACCCACCGAACCGATCAGTGGTGTCGCAGCGTCCACCGAGAGGCCCAACTCGGTCTGGAGTGCGGCCTTGCAGGTCTTCTTGCCGGTGAGGTCGTTGGCGTCGTAGTTGGCGGGGAGGAGGGGGTCGGTAGCGGGGTTCCAGATTTGGGCGTCGATGCCGTTGAGGATGCCGGTGAGGACGTCCTGCCGACTTCGAAGCACGCCGTCCAGCCCGAAGCCCCCGATCTGGGTCCGGATCTCGGCCGCATAGGTGGGGGAGACCGTGGTGATCTGGTCCTTGTGGTGCAGACCCCCCTTGAGCAGGTTGAGGTCGCTGTAGTACTCCAACGCCCAGGGGGCGAACCACCGGGGCGGAAGGTCCAGGTCGGCGAACATCCGTCCCGCGAAGTGCCCCTGGTGACGCAGGTTGTGCACCGTGAGCACCGATGGGGTGGTGACGAACTGGTTCATCGGGCGATACGCCGCCTCGAGGAGGAGCGGCACGAGGGCACCCTGCCAGTCATGGGCGTGGAACACCACGTCCTCGCCCAGGGGCTCTCCCCGGACTGGGACCAGGTGGGCTGCCTCGATCGCCGCGCGGCCGAGGAGGCTGAACCGGAGATGGTTGTCCCCGAAGGTACCGTTCGCATCCCCGTAGATCCCGTCCCGATCGAACATCGGGTGCTCGATGAGGAGGTGATGGACGCCGTCCTCGGAGACGACTCTCAGGTAGCGCACCCGATGCCTGGTGCCCGCCCCGGGCAGGTCGACGGTCACCCCAGTGTCCTCGGCGCCCACGGCCATCGCGTCCACGGGCCCGTAGCGGGGCGAAACGGTGACCACGGTGTGCCCCCGCCTCGCCAGCGCTGCGGCGAGGGCGCCGCACACATCTCCCAGGCCTCCCGTCTTGGAGAACGGGGCCACCTCGCTCGATACGAGTACCACCTTCATTGCATCACCGGAGCTTCAGGATCATCGGAGCCATTGGGCTCAGGGTGGGCCGACGGTGTCGCACCGTGGGGCGGGCGACGGCCGTCAGAAGACCGACAGCGAACCATACGGCCAAGAGCGAGCTACCCCCATAGGAGAAGAACGGCAACGTGACCCCGGTGAGTGGAAGGAGCCCCAGGATACCGCCTGCGTTTACCGCCACCTGCCACAGCAGCGACAGGGACAGGGCCCCGGCGAGGAGTGCCGAGAAGCGATCACGGGCGCGTTCGGCCACGACGAGCCCGACCGTGATGAGGGCGAACAGGAGGCCGAGGCACAGCAACGCCCCCAGCAGTCCCCCCTCCTCGGCGAGGTGCGCGAGGATGAAATCCGTGGTGTGCTCGGGTAGGAACCCGAGACGCCCCTGGGTTCCGGAACCCCAGCCGCGACCCCACCACCCCCCGGAGGACACGGCGTACAGGCTCTGCAGGGTCTGATACCCCGCTCCGAAGGGGTCTTGCGCGGGATGGGCGAAGGTGAAGATACGGGCGCGCTGGTAGTCCTGGAGCACCGACCAGACCACTGGCGCGGCGACCAGGGCCGCACCGGCCCCCACAACCAGGACCCTGCGGTGGACCCCGGAGAGCCAGACGACCGTCAACGCGGTCAGCCCCAGCAGGCCAGCGGTCCCCATGTCGGGTTGGGTGGCGACGAGACCGAGCGGGATCGCCACCAGGCCGACCACGATCACCCACCGGGTGGTCACCGCCCCGGCTTGTGCGGCTGCCGGGCGAGAGACCCCCACGTGCATCAGCAGCCAACGGAGGGCATTGGCGGCCCAGGAGCGTTGTGTGGGGCGCGTCAGCTCCGCGGCGATGGCCAGCGGCAACAGGACCTTCATCAGCTCGGACGGCTGCAGGTGCATGGGACCGAGGGCCAGCCAGGAGCGTGCCCCCCCGGCGACGTGTCCCCCAAGCCAGGTGGTGACCAGGAGGGCTACCCCTCCGAGCCACAGCAGGCGGGCGTGCTCGCGCACCTTTTCCAGGGGGAGGCGGGTGGCGATGCCGAACGCCAGCAGTGCCACCAGGGCGCGCGTGGTCTGGATGGCGAACCCGGCACCGGGGTCGCCCATGGGTGTGAGGTCGGCGGAATACAGGTTCGCCAGCCCCAGCCCGGTCGCCAGGGACGCGAGCACCAGCAGCAGCACGCCGGTCACCCGCCCTCCTCCGGGACCTGCTCCTCCGCCGGAGGTAGCAGGCCTTCCACCCGGGCCCAGGTCTCCAGCATCGTCCGCGCCACCGGTGCGGCGTGGGCGCTTCCGCCCCCCGCGTGCTCCAAGACCACCGCCAGCGCCACCCGCGGCGCCTCGAGGGGGGCGAAGGCCACGAAGAGCGCGTGGTCTTCGGTCTCGGGTCCGGGACGCTCCCGCTTGAGACGTGCGGACACCACCTGGGCGGTCCCGGTCTTTCCCGCGTAGGGAAGGCCTTCGATACGCGATCGACGTGCAGTGCCCCTGTCGTCCATGACGACCGCCTCCATTCCGTCCCGGACCACTGCCAGGGAAGCGGGGGAGAGCCCGGCGTCGGCGGGGGGCAGGGGACCGCCTACCTTGGCGGTGGAGCCATCGGGGTGGACGATGCGGTCGACGACCCAGGGGGTTGGGCGCCGCCCCCCACTGGCGACGGTCGCCGTCATCACCGCGAGTTGCAGCGGAGTCGCGAGCGTGATGCCCTGGCCGATCGAGGCGCTCGCGGTGTCACCGATCGTCCACTCCTGGCCGAAGCGGCGCACCATGTAGTCCCTCGACGGCAGGAGCCCCCCGCGCTCGTTGTTCAGGCGCCATCCGGTCGGAGGCCCCAGCCCCAGGTGAAGCGCCGCGTCGGCCAGCCGCTCGGGGCCCAACTCCAGCCCCACCGTGTAGAACCACACGTCACAGGAACCCATCAGCGCGCCGCGCAGGTTCACCAGCCCGTGCCCGCCGTGCTTCCAGCACCGGAAGCGTCGGCGTCCGACCATCGTGCTGCCCTTGCAGTCCACGGTGAATTCGGGGCTGATCCCCGCCTCCACAGCCGCGGCTGCGGTGACCATCTTGAAGGTCGAGGCCGGCGGATAGAGCCCGCGCACGTTGCGGTCGAGCAGCGGTCGGGTCGGATCGTGCTCCATCGCGCGCCACTGCTGGCGCGACAGGCCCCGGACCAAGCCCCCGGGGTCGTAGGTGGGGCTCGAGGCGTAGGCCAGGACTTCGCCGGTCCACACGTCCAACATGACTGCGGCGCCCGGTCGCCCATCGAGCGCCTCCACCGTGGCCCGCTGCACCTCGTAGTCCACGGTGGTGTACACGTCTGCGCCTTGTCCCGACGGGACCTCCCTGGCGCGTCGTTCCTGCTCCAAGGAAACGCCCCAGCGCCCCGAAGCCTGTACGGGGCGCCCGAGGGAGTCCACGATGGTCGCTGTGCGGCCCGGCTCTCCGCGAAGGTGGGTCTCCAACTCCCGCTCCAGGCCACGCCGTCCCACCTGGTCCCCGGATCGATAGCGTTCCCTCTCCAGGCGGAGCAGGTCGTCCCGGCTGACCTCGGAGATGTACCCCACGAGGTGCGCGACCTCCGTCCCGTGGGGATAGGTGCGGATCTGACCGGCCCGAAGCTCGATCGCGGGGAGCAGGTGTCGCCGTGCCGCGACCCTGGCGAGCGCGATGGAGTCCATGTCGCGGGTCAGCACCCAGCCCCGGTGCCGTTCCAGCCCGGTGGTGGCCAGTGCCTCTGCGAGCCTCTCCCGTCCCGAGTCGTCGAGGACGTCGTCCAGGTGGTCGAGGAGGGTGTCCGGGTCCTGCACCGCCGCGGGCCGGACCACCAGGTCGACCGTGGGCCGCGCTTCGGCGAGGACCACTCCGTGGCGATCCAGGATGCGCCCCCGTGGGGACACCACTCGGTGCTCCCGCAGGGCGTTGGACAGCGCAGTCGCGGCCAGCGCGTCCGAGGGGGTGGCTTGGAGCCATACCAACCGGACCGCCAGCACCAGGAACGTCGCTACTGCCGCAAACCCGGACCATCGAATGCGGCGGCGGACCTCGAAGAGGCTCATGCGGCTCCCTCCGCGGCCGCAAATCGTCCGAAACGGCGCTCCGCTCCGACGCATACCGTCGCGTGAAATGCGGTCCACGCCACGCTCGCGGCCAACACACCCAGCCCCTCCGTGGGTTCCGGGAACCCTCCTCCCAGGGCGAGGAGCATACGAGCCACCATCATCGCGGCCAGGGTCACCGCCACGAGAGCCGTGCGCACTGCAACGCCATCGTGCATCACGTCGCGGGTATGCAGTGCCGCGAGGGACAGGGTCAGGTACAGGGCAGTGCGCTCCGCAACGAGGTCTCCGCACGCCATTGCGGTCAATGGACCCAGGGCGACGCACGCCACGAGTCGTGCGGGTGTGGGCCACGACCGGCGGAGCGCGAGCGCGGCCACCAGGGGCAGAAAGGGGTCGATGGGCGCTCCGATCACGCCGAAGACGAGCCATGCTGCAACGCTGAGCGCCACCGCGATCATCGAATTGCGAGCTCCGACTCGTCCGCGCGACCCGTGACCACCAGCACCTCGTCCAAGAGTTCTGGAGGCGCCAGGGGCCTGACCTCGATCATCAGGAAGGGGGTGCCGACCTCGGGGGTCAAGCTCGCCACGCGGCCGACGGGAAGGCCGGGAGGAAACACCCCGCCTTCGCCGCTGGACGTGACGAGGCTCCCGGAGACCACCTCGGTGCGTGCGAGAACGTGATCCATGGCGAGACCGAGACCCGTTCCCCGCAATGTGCCGTGA
>JAFDJI010000506.1 GCA_019307545.1 Deltaproteobacteria bacterium
CCTGTGGCCGGCGCGCGCGAGCCCGGCAGCAGCCTGATCCCCACCCGCAGGACGCTGAACTTCGCCGTCCGCGGAGCCGTGCGCCTCGAGATGGACTCGCCGAATCCCACTGACGGATGAAGGCCCGTTTTCGCCTACCCGCCCAAGGTCCTCGACGCGCCTCCAGCACGCCGAATGCTCCCCCGCCCACCGCACCTCGTTCTCCCCTACTCGAAGGAGCCCTCTTATTTTTCCTTTCCTCCGGAGAGCCCGGTCCAGCCGGGCTCTTCCATTTGGTAGAGTCTCCATCAGCGTTTCCCGTGGCCGCGCCACCCGCCACGGCCCCCCCAGCGATTTCTGCTTTTCTTCCTCGGCTGGTCTTCGGGAGGGCGCTCGGTGGCCGGGGTGTTGCGGTCGAATTCGCCCCTGTAGGGGTGTTGCTGGACGACAGGGATTTCCTGGCGGATGAGCTGCTCGATGTCGAGAAGGTAGGCGATCTCTTCGCGGTCGCAGAACGACAGCGCCATTCCACCCGCTCCGGCACGTGCGGTGCGGCCGATACGGTGCACGTATTGCTCGGGAACGTTTGGCAAGTCGAGGTTCACCACGTGGGTCACGGCTTCCACGTCGATGCCGCGCGCCGCAATGTCGGTGGCGACGAGCACGCGAATGCTCCCGTCCTTGAAGTTGCGCAGCGCCCGTTCCCGTGCGCGCTGTGACTTGTTTCCGTGGATGGCGACTGCCGAGTGGCCATCGCGGAGGAGGTGCTTGACCACGCGATTGGCACCGTGTTTGGTCCGCGTGAACACCAGTGCTCGTCGAATTCCGGGGGAGGTGAGCACCTCAGAGAGCAGCCGTCGCTTGTCGGCCTTCTCGACGAAGAGAACCGCCTGCCGGACCTTCTCGACGGTGGAGGCGGACGGGGTCACCTCGACGCGGACAGGGTCGTCGAGAATTCGTCGCGAGAGTTTGACGATTTCTGTGGGCATCGTGGCCGAGAACAGCAGGGTCTGCCTCCTGGTGGGCAGCTCGGTGACGACCTTGCGCACGTCGTGGACGAATCCCATGTCGAGCATGCGGTCCGCCTCGTCCAGGACGAAGATCGACACGTGCGACAGGTCGATGTGGCCCTGGTTCATCAGGTCGAGCAAGCGCCCGGGTGTGGCGATGAGGATGTCGACCCCGCGCCGCAAGGCGTTCACCTGCAGTCGCTGGCCCACGCCGCCGAAGATCACCGCGTGGTTGAGAGCGGTGTAGCGGCCATAGGCGCTGAAGCTGTCTCCAATCTGCGCGGCGAGCTCGCGCGTGGGAGCGAGCACCAAGGTGCGGATGGCGCGACGTCCCCGAGCGGGCCTGCCGAGGCGCTGCAGTATCGGCAGCGCGAAAGCCGCGGTCTTGCCCGTGCCAGTCTGGGCGACGCCGAGCAGATCTCGGCCCTCGAGCACGTATGGGATCGCCTGCTGTTGGATGGGGGTCGGTGTCGAATACCCCTCGTCTTGGATGGCGCGTAGAAGGGGGTCGCTCAGGGAGAGTTCGCTGAAGTTCAAGAAGCCTCTTCGGAGGCGATGTCGCTAGCGCGACAGAAGTGTTGGTGCACGTGGAAGGTGACTCACGGATGCTGCACCCGCGCTCGGTGGCCCTCGGATCAGGTGTCAGCAGATCAGGTGTCAGGGCACAATCCCCATACCCGTGGGGTGCCAAAACAAGATTGATGCGATCCGCCCGCGTTCCTCGGGCTCATGGGGGTCGCCTCCCCCGTCCCTGCGGTCCATGTCGCGCTCGGGGGCTGCCAGGGGACCTCGACCCGCCTCCGATCCCGATGCAGTAGCGGAGATGACGGCGGGCAGCTGCAAATGCCGTAGCTCGATGTGAGCACTGTTTGAGCCCGAGAGAGGGGGCGCCCGCATAGGCTGGACCCGTCAAGGAGGTCCACGATGTCCCGTCTCCCGCTGCTGGCCGGCCTGTCGACCGTCGTCCTCGCGCTCCCCCCCGCGTCCCGAGCCGAAGACGTGAACTGGGATTGTATCGATGGCGATGTGCCCCACTGGGAGTGGCTGCTCGACACCGTCCCGGAGGGGGAGGTGCTTTACCTGGACGGGTACCTGAACGCGGACCGGGCGCCGAGACCCGAATTGGTCGCCCAGGTGTTCAAGGCGGCGGAGCTGTGGAACGTCTACGGCGGCAGCCGTGTCCAGCTCCGGTACGCTGGGGAGACCGACGCCTACACACGCGGCGAGACCGCAAACAATTGCCGGAACGAGGTGGTCTTCTACGACGGCTCGTTCGGCCTCTCCCGGGCTGGTGTGCTCCAACCGTACTACGACGGAACGCGCATGGTCGAGGGTGACATCTACCTGTTCTCCCAGGCCCTCAACGGCGTCCCCTACAATGTCGATCCGGTAGAGATCCTCTGGGTCGCGGCCCACGAGTTCGGCCACATGCTCGGCCTGGCCCACACCGACGAGCCCGGGGTCATGCATACCGACGACAACTGGCCCATGACCGCCGTTTGGCCGATGCTCGGGTGGAAGGACATCGAATGTATGAGGGAGGACCTCGGGTACGGCGTGGCCCCCCGGACGGTGGACGTTGCGTTCACCACGAACCAGGGCGCGACCTGGTATCCGTTCCACACCGACGGCCTCGAGTCCACCTCCTATGCCCCCGCCATGGCCGCGCATCCCGACCCCAAAGCCTGGGACGAGGCCTTCCTTGCATCCTGGACCGACGCTCGGGGCAGGCTGGTGACGCGAACCGGTGACGGCTTCGTGTTTCCTGACCGCACCGAGGTCGTCCACGACTGCCCCACGTGTACGAGCCCCTTCCCACCGGCGGTCACCTGGGCCCAGCTGTCCCCGACCTACGGGAGATGGGTGATGAGCTGGGTCAGCGCCGTCGACCTCCACGTCTACGTCATGACCTCGCCCGACGGCGTGATCTGGAGCATGACGCAAGAGCTGGAGAGCCCCTATGACCTCTCCCATTTCTGCGGCCCCACCGCCGTCGCGTACAGCACAACCGGCAGCACCGTGTTGGTCGGAGCGGTCTCCTGTTGGAACGACAACTTCGGTGTCGACGGCTCGGCCTTCGGCTTGAACCGGGGCCAGAAGCTCGTCCTCTGGGGGGGCTCGAACCCCAGCGACCTCGAGATCCTCCCCAGCAGTGAAGAGTCCTGGTTCACCGATCGCGTCTGGGAGATCGGGCTCGACTGCAGCCCCGGGGAGGAGCGATGCACGCTGGCCTACCGCGACTTCGAACACCCGGACGAGCTGTACTACCGGGACCTGTACCAATCGGGGAGCAACTGGCTGCCGAGCAGCGCCCAGGGCGCGGTCGACGACGCCCCGGCCGGCGTATGGGGTCCCCGGGTCGCCTACACCACCTACGCCGACTTGCCCAGCTACCCCAACCTCTTCACGGTTGGCCACCAGGAGTCGCTGCTGGTCTATTCCTCTGAGCCAGGTCGGGGTGTTCCCCAGGCCTGCCACCGCGAAAGCTACCCCTGGATCCCAGATTGGTCGTGCGAGGTCCTGCCCCTCGACGGCCCGGTCGACGGCCACCTCACCGTGGCCAGCTCGGACTACCGGAACGCCCACTTCGTCTGGTCGACGTCCCGCCCGGCGGGGACCGAGGGTGGACGATACCAGGAATGCGCTGCTTCACAGGGGATTTTCACGAAGCCTTGATCTCCGGCGTGGCCGCGCCACGCTCGAGCGTCAGATGTCAGCGCAGGACCTCTCCTCGTACCCTTCGTCGAGAGCCGGACAGCGCAGATCCTGGTTACTATGGATAGCGACATCGGTCAAATGACCGATG
>JAFDJI010000507.1 GCA_019307545.1 Deltaproteobacteria bacterium
GGCGATCAGGAGTGCGACGACTGCCGACAGGAACCTGGAGACAGCAGTCCACGAAGGGCCGGTCACGACGCTGGGCATCGGGAGCCTCGTTGCGCTGGTGGAGAGGTCCAGTCTACAGCGGTTTGGCGAAGATGCGGCGATTGGTGTAGTCGTAGGACGCCACCCACCACCGGTCGTGGGTGTAGGCGACTTCGTTGTGGTACCCGACGGCGATGCCGTCGCCAGCGATGGCATCGACCTGCCAGCCGCTGCCGGTCTCGGTGGCGAGGCGCATGTCGTTGTTGTAGCCGTCGAAGTACAGGATGGAGAGCTGGCCGTCGCGGAGGAAGACCTCGGTGTCGGCGCCCCGGTACTCCCCGTCGTCCACGACGCTCACCGAGAAGGGCCCGCCCCCGGAGCGGCGCGCGAGCATCAGGTCCTGGGTGTCTGCGGCCTGGAATGCGATGAGCAGGTCGGTACCGTCGGTCCAGAGCGACGGCCACAGCCCGACGTTCCCCTGGTTGTAGACCACGGTATGGGTGTAGGCACCCGGGAAGCCCTCGAGCAGGTTCAGGCTCTGCTGGGCCGCGTCGTAGAAGGCGATGTATTCGGTGCTGCCATCGATCAACAGGCGGGCGTACATGCCCACGCTGGCGTCGCGGTGGACGGCGGTGCCCGTGGCATCCACACCATCCCAGGGAAGGCCCTGGAACACGCTCTCGCCGCTCCACCCGCTCTCGGCGCGCCGAGCCACCCGCAACTCGCCCTTGCCGGCGTCGTAGTGGGCCACCACCGGGTTGTCACTCGTGTCCAGCGCCAACGAGGTCCACTGCCCGGCGTCGGGGTCCAGACCCCCACCCACGTCCGCGACCTCTGGTTGCCACAGCCCTCCGACGCGCTGGGCGACGCGGAGCGAGCCATTGGTGTTGTCGTAGTACGACGCCCACACCCCGCCGTCCGGTGCCACCTTCACCGAGGTGAACAGCCCGCGGTCGCCCGGGTTCAGGCCCTGGTCGTCCGGGTACCCGTCGACCTGCTCGTAGTCCCAGAAGACCTCACCACTGTCCTTGGGCGTACCCTTCGCAAAGCCGATGCCGCCCCAGCTCCGGTCGTAGTAGGTGACTACCAGGCGCCCGTCGGGGGCCACGTCCATGGAGAGCCACTGGCCGTGGTCGTTCTCCAAGACGCGTTGTTCCCGGGGCGTGAAGGTGGTGTCGTTGCGGCAGCTGCAACCGGCAACCGCGACCCCGAGGACTGCGATCAGCACGCCACGAACGGCAAGAGAGACACGCATGGGGGCTCCCGAACGAAGGTCCCCCAATGTGCCACCCCGTAATGGGCCTGTCAATCGGGAAAAGCGCTTGTTTGCGGGCTCTGCACCCCTGCTGGGGCTAGATCTTGAACTCCGCCTGGACCTCCGCCAACGTGTCGGCGACCCTGTCGACGGTCCACTCCAATTGCTCGGGGGTGTGGGTGGAGGAGAGGAAGAACCGCAGACGCGCCGCATCATCGGCGACTGCCGGGTAGATGATGGGCTGGACGTTGATGCCCAGGTCCTCCAGCCGCTGCGACAGCATGAGCGCGTGCATGGAGTTGCCGGTGATGCCGGGCACCACGCCGGACTCCCCGTGGGCGGGGCCGGTGTCGATGCCGCGGCGGACCAGCGCGTCGTGGAACAACCGGGCGTTCGACTGCAGGGTTGCCACCCGCTCCGGCTCGGCCAGCATCAGGCGCAGGGAGGTCAGCGCCGCCACCCCGTTCGCGGGGGTGATGCCCGCGGAGTACACGAAGCCCGGCGCGGTGTAGCGCAGGTAGGTGATCAGCGGCTTGGGCCCGGCGATCCATCCCCCACAAGAGGCGAGGCTCTTGGAGAGGGTCCCCATCCACAGGTCGACCCGTGCGCCGTCGATGCCCCAGTGCTCACCAACGCCCTTGCCATTCGGGCCGACCACTCCAAAGGAGTGGGCCTCGTCCACGAACAGCATGCAGCTGTACCGCTCCTTCAGGTCGAGGTAGGCGGGGAGCTGGCAGATGTCGCCGTCCATGGAGTAGACGCCCTCCAGTGCGATGAGCACCCGCTGGTAGTGCCGCCGGAGCTCTTTGAGCTGCTGCTCGAGGTGCTCCGGGTCGTCGTGGCGGAACTGGCGGCGTGCCGATCCGGAGAGCTTGATGCCCTGGAGCACGGAGTCGTGGATCAGCTCGTCGTGGAGGATGAGGTCCTCGGGCCCGAGGAGGTGGCCGATGGTGGTGACATTGGTGGCATGGCCAGCGGTGTACACCAGAGCATCCTCGGCGCCCTGGCACGCGGCCAGCTCGGCCTCCAGCTCTCCGTGGAAGGGGCGCTCGCCCGAGGCCACTCGCGATGCGCTCACCGACGTGCCGTAGCGGTCGACGGCCTCCTTCACCGCCTGGAGCACGCGCGGGTCGCCGGAAAGGCCCAGGTAGTTGTAGGAAGAGAAGTTCACCAACTCCCGCCCGCCCACGGTGGTGACGTTGCGGGCGGTGCCCTCGTGGACCGCGAAGTAGGGGTTGCGGATGCCCATCGCCTTGGCGCCTTCCAGCCGAAGCTCCAAGTCCTGGACCTCGGGCCAGGCGGACGGGTCGACCCACTCGGGCTTGGCCTCGAAGGGCGGCTCCTCGCCTTCCACCGCGCGCAGCTCGGCCACCACGTCCTCGGCCTTCGCGAGCAGTCGGCCCTGCTCGTCGCGGATCCACAGGGTGCCGGTGAACCGGTCCGTTTCCCGGTCGCCGAAGGTGACCTCCGCAACCACCTCGCCATCGGGCAGGGGCGAAAGCTGCACGTAGCGGCCGACCCCCACCGGGGTGCCGGCGCGGCCGAAGCGCGTCCAGGCGACATACGCGGAGAGCTGCATGGCGCTGTCGAGCACCAGCGGGTCGGCCGTGAAGCGCTCCCGGGAGGTCCCGGGGACCCAGTCGGAGGGCCGTCCGGTCCGGACGCGCCCGCGGACGAAGCCGTCACCCACGCCGTCGATGGCCACGATGCCCTGCAACAGCGGGCCGTGGAAGGTGACGTGGTCGTAGAACTCCAGTAGGGGCAGCGAGGGAGCGGCTCCTCCGCTGGTCGGGCCGGGATCGGCGGGGGGTGTCGGCACCCGGTTGCGGACCCGGGCGCGATAGGCGAGGGTCTCGCGATCCCCGATCCGCAGCTCGGTACGCTCGCCGCGTGCCGAGGCCACCAACCGGACCGGCTCCCGGACGGTGATTCCCGCGAACAGTCGGAGGTCCTCGATCTGGAACGGCGCGGAGGCGCCAGCCACCTGGGCGAGTCGATCGACGGCGGCTGCGAGGGGGAGGATCGGGGTTCCGTCGATGGCGTGGTCCAGGAGGAAGGGGTGGGTCTCGACGGAAAGCACCTCTTCGAACCGGGCCGCGCGGGTGGTTTCGGGCAGATCCCGACCGTGGACCAACGCCCCGGCGTGACCGCGGAGGTCTCCCACCAGAGCATCCAGTCCGGCGATATCGCCCACGAAGTCCACGCCTTCGGCACGCATCGCCGCCTGCACCGGTGCCGGAATGGTCTGCACCATCTCGGAGCTGGTCCAGGGTCCGAACTCCCCGACCACGGCCCGTGTGACTCCGGGAGCGTGCTCGGCGAGCCCGGAGAGCAGTGCGTTCGCGGCGGCGTAGTGGGCCTGGTGCCGATTGCCGAACCGGCCGGCCCACGAGCTGATGCCGAGCGCGACCTTCAAGTCGCAACAGGTGGCGAGCATGTTCAGCCAGCCCCCCACCTTCACCGCGCGTGCCAGCCGACCCCGGGCCGGGTCGACCTCGCCCAGTGGTCCGTCCGCAAGGAC
>JAFDJI010000508.1 GCA_019307545.1 Deltaproteobacteria bacterium
CCAGACGCTGCGCGGCCCGCTCCCAGCGCTCCCCCTGCTTGATCTGAAACGGAGCCTCCTCCGGAGACAGCCGCACCGGAAGGACTGTCAGGAACGTCTCGGGCACCTGGGCCTTCTCGGGGAGATCGGCCATCACCTCCGGCTGTGGATCCCGGCGGAAGACCAGGTCCACCCGGTGCCCCCCGCAGGTCTGCAGGTCGATGAGCAGCTCGACGGCTTCCGAAGCCCTGGCCGTGGCGGCGATGTGTGCCCGCACCGTGAGGTCGCCGCCATCAGAAGCGGCCGCTGGGGTCGGGCTCGGCAGGGCCAGCGCGCCACACAGGGGCGCGCGCCCCGGCTCCAGATGCTCGTCGCCCACCGCCCGGTGCCCCTCTGCGGTCAGGTAGATGGTGACCGCTGCGTCGGAACGGTGGAACGGCATCGCCACCGCCGCGAGGGCGGATGGGGCGACCAGTCCCGGTGCGGCGTCCGCTCCGTTCCAGGGCTGGACCTGTTCCAGGACCCTCTCCGCCTGGGCGAGATGAGGGTCCAGGTCCGCGGTGCCATCCGCAGGGGGTGGTGTGCTGTCGGCGCCCGCACAGGCGACGACCAGAAGTGCGAAAAGAGGCAGGGTTCGATGCATACCGGCTCCGCTCAACGCCACTGTAGCCGAGCCTGGCCAAAGCGGACCGTCACTCGAACGTCCACACTGCGACCAGGCCCAGTCCGTGCGCGCAGCGTCGGTGCACGAGTCGCACCAAGGTGGCGAGCACCTCGGTGTCGTCGTTCGATCCGAGCTCGGCGGGCAGCGTCTCGTCGAGGGTGGGGAGCGGCCAGCCGATGAGGGCAACGAAGCGATTCCCGGCTCCGTAGAAGACGTCGCCGCCCTCGATCCCCCGGGCAAGGATGCGGGTGGAATGCAGGTGCGCGGTCCGCTCGTCCACCGCCGCCCCCAGCATCCGGAGCTGGGCACCGACGGTGCGATCGGGGGTGCACCGTTGGACGGAGGGCTGGATCGCCCACGCGCCCGCGGAGCCAATGCACCAACCTCCCAGACCCGCCTCCTCCCGATGCAGGACCAGCAGGTCGACGCCTGCCGCCTCGTCGCCGGAGGCCGCGAGGTGTTCGGACAGGCGCTTGGCGTAGGTTTGGGCCGCCGCGGTGGTGTTCATCGGGTCGGGCAGGGGGAGGTCCGCCAGGGCGCGCGCGATGACCGCCCCCCGTGCCTTTCCTCCGGCACGGCCGCAGACCACCGCGTTCCCACCGCAGCAGGTCCAGAACCCATAGTCGGGGTCGGCCCCCACCACCGCGACAGAGAATCCCGTCGGGTATCCGTTCGACATGTCCTGCTCCCTCTTCCCGGTCGCCGTAGCCGTCACCTCGAACCCAGGGCATCCATGGCGGCGCCGAACCCTTCCTCGAAGCCTATGCGATCTCCCCGGTCTCCAGGGCGCGTGCAACGGCCTCCGCGCGGGTACGAGCCCCGAGCTTCTTGCGCGCATGCACCACGTGGGTGCGCACCGTCTCCACGCCGATGTCCAGGCGCTCCGCGATGCCTCGGGCGCTGTGCCCCTCCTTCACCAACCCCAGCACCTCTCGCTCCCGGGGACTGAGGGGTTGTTCGGGCGGGTCGGGGACCATCGGGGGGAGGAGTAGCACCACCGTGCGGTCACCCACCGCGCTGCACACCAGCCGATAGCCATCCCCGCGCACCCGGGTGTCCCGGTCGCGTTGGTGCCCGTCCTCGTCGTGCAGGTCGCCGACGCAGCCTGGGACACATTCCTGGTGGCGCCCCTTTTTCAGGGCCCCGACCACGTCCCAGCACAGGCGGCCCACGCAGTTCCCGAGGAGGTCCCTGGCTCCGTCGTTGGTGCCCAGGATGCGGCCGTCGGGATGCACGAGCAACAGCGGGATCAACGCGGGTCTCCGTGCCCACTCAATACCGCGAGATCTCGAACGCGCCCACCAGCCCCTACGGGGGGCCGGTGGTCAGGGTCGGTGCGTTGAACCAACCCAGAGCTCCTGGCGGGCGAGGCTGACAGGCTGGGCGGGCAAGGGGGATAACGCGGCCCGCAGCCTCGCCCCGACAGGCAGGAATCCCAGGTGGGACACATTGCCCACCTCGAGGTGCCAACCCGCCGTCACCAGGAGCTGAAGAAAGGGCTCAGAAACCCGAGACCCGAGAGAGAGGCGATAGAGATAGCGCCAAAGCGTGGTCACAAAGGGGGTCTGGAAGAGGGAACGGTGCATGAGCCCCATGGGGTTTGAGATAGCATATCCCATATCATTGGGATGTCATTTTTATCGACATACCACGTTCGTGGGACCCGTCAGAGGGGATCGACGAAGCTGATTCCGACCTGGGGCAGCGCGACACGCCGATCGTCCTCGTGCTCCTTGCGCCGCCAACCCCACGCAATGAAGGGACGAAGCTGGGCGCCGCGCCAGAACACACCCATGGGTGCCACGCCCACCGAGGGCATGTGGGGCCCGGGATCCCACGCCCGGAACAGGAACGCCTCCTCGGCGTAGAGCGAGAGCAGGATCTTCACGTTGTCCTTGGCGAAGCTCACCAACTCGGGGCGCAGCTCGACCATCACCGCGACCACCCCGTCGCCGCGGGTACGTCCCGGGCCATACCCGGACAAAGCCTGGTCCGAGCCGAGATCGTCGCGCAACCGGCCGCCCGTGACGTCCTGCTCGAAGAAGGGGCGCTCACCCAGGCTGTGCTCGACCAGGGCGCGTGCCCCCACCACCCAGCGCGGACTCCCGAGAGACCACCAGTAGACGAGCTCCCCGTGCAGCCCCGCGAGCGGGGAGACCGTGCCGTTCGCCAGGGTCGCCCCCACCCGCAGGTCCACTTCGCCCATGTAGCCCGCGGTGGGCACCGGCCATTGGTCGGTGTGGTCCACGAAGAGGCCGGCGGAGACGTCGAAGTAGGTTCCCCCCTCCTCCGCCAGCGGCTCTCGCTGCGCCAGGAGCGCTCCTTCGCCCGGTGCCACATCCATCCAGCGCACGTAGGCCTGAAGGTACAGGAACCATGGGGAGGTGTTGAGCTGTCGGGACACGGTGGCGAACCCAGAGAGCCCCAGGGTCTGGTTTCCAAGCTCCACGTCGCCCCAGGGGAAGACCACGTCACCGCCCCCGCTTCCGGCGTACGGGAGGTTGGATTGGCGTCGGAAGCCGATTCGTCCGGCGAGGTCCCACACCCCGCGCCGCTCGACCTGCACGCTGATGGACTGACGGTTCCCGTTGATGGTGGTCCAGGCGTAGGGTCGGATCTTCAGGTCGTAGCCATGGGTCCAGGCCACGGGCCGGCGCCAGACGTCGGCCGCGATCCCGAAGCCGAGACCATCGGTGGAGTTTCCCGCGGGGAACGGAATCACCAGCAATCGCCAGGTGTGCGGGATGTGGGGCTCGGCGGAGGGGGTCTCGGTGTCGGCGGGCGTACCCTCTGCGGGCATGGCCCATGCCGGAGCGCCGCACAACAGCGCTGCGAGCAAAGCCCAGGTCTCCATCTTGGAACTGTACCCTACCGAGGGCGAGATCTCCGGCGGATGGGAAGTACCGCCAGGAGCAGGAGGGCGCCCGCCGGGGCCCTGGCGCCTCGATGAGGTCCGTCATGGGCTGGCGACAATCGAGGTAGAACTCATCTACACTGGGGTGTGGTGTGGACCTGGCTGGTGCTCATGCTCCTGTTTCCAACGGTATCGTTGGCGCAGGACATGGCCGTCGAGTTGGAGGAGGACGCCGACTCGGTTCGGATGGGCTTCATCGACCCCGGAGGCGTCTACACCGTCGAACTCTGGGT
>JAFDJI010000509.1 GCA_019307545.1 Deltaproteobacteria bacterium
CCGCTTCCGAACGCGTCCTTGGAGGTCGCAGTACAGATGACCTCCTTGCCCTTGGAGAAGTGCGTAGACGAGAGGGTGTTGAAGTTCCCACCCTTCGGATCGCCCTCGACCGTCCAGGCATAGTCGAAGTTCACGGTGTCCGAGTCGTCGTCGGTGCCGTTGGCGGTGCAGAGGAGGAAGTCGGTGGTAACGGCCGGGTCGGGGGTGATGAGTACCGAGGTCGCTGTCGGCAGGGTGTTGGAGACCGTGCTCTCGTCGCTGGAAAGGGGTGTGCCGAGATCTTCGAGGTCGGTCGGGGTGACGGTACAGACCAGCTTGTCGTTGCGGTCGAAATCAGTGGCGCCGTAGAGGAAGGCATCGTTCGTGCCCACCGCGACGAAGGCGCCAATCCCGCCCACCTGCTTGGTCCACTCGAAGAGGTAGCCGCCGAAATCCTGGTCGGCGTCGCTGAAGCCGGCGGGTTGGCATTCGACGACGGTGTTGGTGTAGACGGTGCTCGGCGATAGCCCCACCGAGGAGATCGAGGGGGCGGTGTTGAGGATGGTGACCCCCGTGCTCGGGACCGGCGTCCCGTCGTTGGAGCCATCCGTGGGTGTGACCGTGCACACCACCGACTGCCCCTTGGAGAAGTTGGAGCCGTCGAGGGTGGCCGTGTCCCCACCCACCGCGCTCCCGCCGGCCGTCCAGGCGTAGGAGTAGCCCTCGCTGTCCCCGTCCTCGTCCAGCCAACCAGAAGGCGTGCAGGTCAGGGTGGTGTCGGTGTAGGCGGTGGTGGGGGTGACGGACGCCCCGGTGATCGAGGGGGGCCGGTTGCTGATGGTGAGGGTCGGGCTGGTCACCGCTGTCCCGGTGCCATCGCTGTCGCTGGGCGTCACGGTGCAGACGATGTCTTCGTACCGCCCGAACTCGGTCGATGCGAGGGTGCTGGCGCTCCCGGCGGCGGTGCCTTCCACCGTCCATGCGTAGGCCAGGGTCACGCTCTCGCCGTCCGCGTCCACCACGCCGTTCGCTGTGCAGGTGAGGTCGCTGTTGGCATAGGCCGGGTCTGGCGAGATGGACACGCTGGCGATGGAGGGCAGGCTGTTGAGGATGGTGGTGTTCGCATCCCCGGATGGGCCGTCAACGGCGCCGTTGTTGGGGGTAGCCGTGGCGGTCCAGGTCTCGCCCTTCGCGGTCTGGGCGGCCGGGAGGGTGGCCCCCTCGTAGGTGCCGCTCGCGTCGCTGCTCCACTCGTAGAGGTAGGTCACCGATCGCCCGGCGGGGTCCACGCTCTCCTCGTCGATGACCACTGAGATGTCGTCCGCGCTGGTGGCGGGGTCGGGGTCGAGGGAGACGACCGGGGCGCTGGGAGGCCGGACCTCCGTGTCCTCGGGCTCCCCCTTGCATGCGGACAGAACCAATGGAACAAACAGCAGAATCAGGTGCTTCATGGATTTTCCGTGTTCCCAGATAGAGTGCCGGGCGAAGCCAGCGTATCCCAGCCTGGGTCGAAGCCGCGACCCGCCAGCGTTGGGCGGCGTGACGATTGGGGGGCGTGGCGGCTCCATGGGATGGAGCCATCGCCACCATGGAGGAGGGCTCATGTCTGCGGAATCCATCCTCACCGCCCTGCGGGACGGTGAGGTCGTGGTCACCACGCCATCCGAGTGGGAAGCCGCCTCGTCGGCCTTCGAGGTCCTCGAGGAACACGACACCCTGGTCGCGGGAATGCTCCGCATCCTGCAGGGACCGAGCGGTCTGGTGGCGTTGGAGGAGCCCAAGCGAACCGAGCGGGTGCTGCGGCCTCTGCGCGACCCGGACCAGGTCCGCGCCTTCGTCGCCGACCGGCTCGCCAGCTACGAGCGAATGTGGGACGGGTGCGGGTGTCGGGTGCAGTACTACCGGTAGGATCTCCGACCGAGCCGTACCCCGACCCCTGTTGTCCACTACATTCATCCCATGACACCACTCCGAATCTCCACCCTCCTCGGACTCGCCACCCTCGCTCTGCCGGGCTGTGGCGGGACCATCCTCACCGAGTTCCAGGGCGGGTACGCGATCGCGCCGCCAGGTGGCGAGCTGGGGCATTCGGGCTCCCTCGCTGCACACCTCGGCGGGAGCGAGGCGCGGGGGCTCGGGATCGGCTTGAGCGGCCGCGCGCGCGCCATGGACCACGGCTTCGCCTTTCCGGAGGCCGGGCCCCACATCTTCGTCCTGGCGGAGAATGACAAGCAGGTGGCGTTCTACGCGCGAGCGAACGCGTTTGTGGGCTTCGGGATGCTGGAGGGAGAGATCGGGCCGGTGTTCAGCGCAGTGCTCAACCCGGGGATCCTGTTCTACCCGGCGCAGGATCCCACTTTCCTCTCGCTCTCGCTCACCGCAGACATGACTTTGGCCCCGGTGGGGCCCTATGCGCGTCCGTGGTTCGGGATCCAGTTCGGGTTCGGCGCGGGTGGCACCCGCTAGGACGAGTGCGTTGTCATAGCCCTCCGACCTTTCCGACGCGGACGAGGGGGCAATGATGCGCGGTCTCGCTCTACTCCTGTTGCTGGCTCTGGTCTCCTGCAAGGGGGACGACACCGATGTCGATACCGATGCGGATACCGACACCGACACGGATACCGACACCGACACAACGAACCAGGCGCCGACGGCCGACGCGGGCCCTGACCAGCAGACCTGGCGCACTGCGGCGGTAACCCTGGACGGCACTGGCTCGAGCGATCCCGAGTCCGCCGGGCTCACCTACGCGTGGACCCAGAGCGCCGGGGAGTCCGTCACCCTGTCGGACGCCGCCGCCGCAGCCCCCACCTTTGCCGCACCCAATGTCCTGGGCACCCTGACCTTCTCCCTGGTGGTCGGCGACGGCACCCAGGCCTCTACCGCCGACACCGTGGACATCGCTGTGCAGAACCGTCCACCCGTCGCCGATCCCGGCGAGGACTACAGCGTGAGCAAGAACGCATTGGTCGACTTGGACGGCACCGACTCCAGCGACCCGGACGGCGATTCGCTGACCTTCCTGTGGACCCAGACGGGTGGCACTTCGGTGACGCTGTATGACCACACCACCGATAGCCCCTCCTTCACCTCCCCGATGGACATGGGTGTGCTGACCTTCCGGCTCCGGGTCGAGGACGGGACGGACTACCACGAGGAAGATCTGAACATCACCGTCGACAACCAGGTGCCGATCGCGGACGCGGGGATCGACCAGTACGCCCTGGCCGGAAACACGGTCGTGTTGGACGGGAGTGGTTCCTTCGACCCGGACGGCGAGGACATCAACGGGATCTGGAGCCAGACCTCGGGCACAACGGTGACCCTGTCCGACGAATATGCGATCCAGCCCACCTTCACGGCACCAGCCGTCATCGAGGTCCTCACCTTTTCATACGCCGTCAACGACGGCGACGAGGAGACCTCCGACACCGTGGACATCTCGGTCTTCGTGGACGACGACCCGCCCACCGCGGACGCCGGACCGGACCAGCACGTAAACCGAGGGGTGCTGGTCACCCTGGATGGTACGGGGTCGACCGACCCGGAAGCTCTGCCCCTGGAGTATGCGTGGACCCAGATCGCGGGCCCGACGGTGGTGCTCAGCGGGGCGGACACCGCGGAGCCGACGTTCACGACGCGCACGGACATGGGCGGCACCATGACCTTCGAGTTGGTGGTGAGCGACCCGTTCCAGGACTCCGAACCCGACACCGTGGACGTCACCACGCCCGGGGTGGCGGCGATCGCCGAAGCCGGACCGGACCTGTTTGCCAACGGGGGCGAGATCGTGGTCCTCGACGCCAAC
>JAFDJI010000078.1 GCA_019307545.1 Deltaproteobacteria bacterium
CAGCCGGAGGCGTAGCAGGGGGACATTCTCCCGACGGCTGCTAGAAGGGCGTCACGGGCTCCTACGGGTGCTCGACCTCTCCGTGGCGTGCCTCGGGCGGTGGAGGCTCGGGTCCAGCGAGCAGGGCCTCGATCTCCCGCTCCATGAGGCGGAGGTCGTAGCGGCGCGCGTCTTGTAGTGCCTGGGTGAGATTGGCACGTGCCTTGTCGACTCGCCCGTGCTCCAACAGCCACCGTCCCGCGAGCAGGGCACCGCTGGTGGTGATCTCGGCGTCGCCGAGCTGTCGTGCAGCCTCGGTGGCCCGCTCGATTCGGGCCAACCCCTCCTCCTCCCTGCCCTCCGTGGCCTCGATGTAGCCGAGATAGACGTCGTTGAGCGCGATGCCGCGCTCCCAGCCCAGCTGTTGCGCCAGGTCACGGCTCCGCTGGAAGGCGACGTATGCCCGGGCATAGTCCTTGAGCGCGAAGTGGGCGTCACCGATGTTGTGGTGGTTGACCATCGCCCCCTGCGTGTAGCCGATGCCCTCGCGCACCTGGAGTGCCTGCCGGAAGAAGGAGAGCGCCTCGTCGTGTTCTTGGCGCGCGAGGTGCAGGAGGCCGATGTTGTTGAGCACTCGACCCTCGAGGATGCGATCGCTGGTGTCCCTCGCCGCCTTCAGCGCTGCCTCGAGCAGCGGCGCAGCCTGTTCCAACTGGCCGCTGCGAAGGTGGCGATTGGCGAGGCCGATCAGGGATCGGGCAGTCGCACTTGGGTCACCCAATGCGCGTTTCAGCGCTTCTTGCCACAGGGCCTCCGCGTCCTCGTTACGCCCCTCCTCGTGCGCCAGGATGGCGGTTGCCTCCAGGGTTTCCAGTGCGAGCTGCGGGTCGTCCTCCAACTCGAGGTTCGCACCGGCCTGGGTGAGGTGGGCACCGGCCAGCCGGATACGGCCCCGTTGCAGGTAGCTGCGCCCCAGCTCCACATGGGCTCGCACCTCCACCCAGGGGATTCCCGCGTCGCTGGCGATGTCCAGCGCGAGCTGCAGAGCGCGCTCTCCGGTACGCAGGTTCCCCAGGAGGATGCTCACCACCCCGGTGCGGAAGTGGAGGGTGGCCTCACCCTGGATGCGGGCGTCCCAATGCTCTGGATCCTCGGGGACGTGTTCGAGGTAACGAAGGCCGTTCTGGTACTGGAGCAGCGCGCGCTCAAGGAACTGGCCCTGCTCCAGGATATTGCCGGCGCGGTGTGCGTAGCGGGCGGCGTCAAGGTGCCTTCCGCCCTTGGCGCAGTGGTGGGCAAGCGTGGCAGCCCACGCGTCCAGGTCTTCCGCGTTCAGGGTCTCGATGGCGCTGGCCACCAGGCGGTGGTAGTCCCGCCGCTGCACGCCCAGAATGCCGCGCAAGGTGGACTCGCGGACCAGGTCGGAGGCAAAGGACCATTGGTCACCGATGCCCGGTTCGGTGCGGTTGATCAGGCCGTGGCTGGCGAGGTCGGTCACCAGGGGTGTGGGGTCGTCGACGCCCGCTGCCTGTCCCAGGAGGGTGGCGGAGAAGCTCCTCCCGACGATGGAAGCGAGCTGAAGCGCGCCCTTGGATGCGGGGTCCAGGGCATCGATTCGGGCCGAGATCAGGCCCGCGATGCTGTCGGGCATCGCGGAGCGGTCGAGGTCCCCGACCAGTGAGGCCGTACCATCGACCATCACGACCTTGTGCTGGTGGAGCAGGTATTTGACCATCTCCTCCACGTAGAGGGGGTTCCCCTCGCAGGTTCGCTCCACGAGTTGGAACAGGGTTTCCTCCACGTCGCTCGCCTCGAGCAGGCTCGAGAGAAGCCGTCGTTGGTCTGCCCCGGAGAAGGAACCGAGCTCTACGGTGGTACCGAGCTCCCCGAAGGGCGCTGGCAGGGGGCCCCGGTGGGTGCAGAGCACCATCACCGGCCGCCGTAGTGAGGCGCGTATCAGTTGCGCGAGCCAGTTGCGCTCGGGGTTGGCGAGATGGTGGAGGTCCTCCACCGCGAAGATCACCGGGCCGTCGCGGGCGAGGCCCTCCACGGTCCGGTTGAGGGCGTGCCAGGTGTCCTCGGCGCGTGGGCTGCCCTCGCTGGCCCCGATCAGGCCTCCGATGGCGTCGATGTCGCGTTCAGAGAGACCCAGTTGAGCGAGGCGCTGCACCCGTTCGCGCACTGCAGCGCGTGGGGCATCCAACTCGACGCCGATCACGGCCCGAACCAGGTCGCGGAAGGGCTCCATGGGGGGATCGGCGCCCCAGGGTGTGCAGCGGCCCTGGTAGAACGGCAATCCTCGCCGCACCGCCAGCTCGCGGATCTCTTCGATGAGGCGAGATTTGCCGGCTCCCTCCGCGCCGACCAGGAAGATGGCGGAGCCGCGCTCCCCACCCAGGGCCACCAGGGCGTCCCGAATGACCTCCAACTCGTTGCCACGGCGCAGCCAGGGTCCTCGCCCCGCCACGCGCAGGCCCCTGCGGCGCCCCTCGAGTACGTACGAGGGCCGTGGCTCGTTCCCTCTGCGGGCGAAGAGGTCCGGACCACGTCGCATTCGGAAGGTGTTCTCCGCGGCGAGGAGGATGCGGTCGGAGACCAGGATCTGCCCCGCGTCCGCCGCGAAGGAGAGGCGCTGCGCGAGCCGCGTGGTGTCGCCCCGTGCCGTGCACCGGAGCTGACCGCGCTGCCCGGAAGTGACGAGCACCTCTCCCAGGTGAACTCCAATGGCCATGGTGACGCTGAGGCCCTTGGAGGTGAGGGACGACACCGTCCGCTGGAGCTCCATCGCGCACTCCAGTGCGCGCGCGAGGTCATCGACGCGGGTGCGGGGGACGCCAAACACGAGCACCACCTCGTCATCGACGGCCCGCAGCACCGTGCCCCCGTACCGGTCCGCCAACTGGTGCATCCATCGCAACAACCGGTAGTGACGCTTGAACAGGTCTTCGGGCTCGAGGCGGCAGGACAGCGCGGTGAGGCCGTCCACGTCCACCACCGCCACCACGACCTTCTTGCACTCCCCTTCCGGGACCTGCAGGCGGCCGGGGAGGGGGGTGGGGCTGGTCCCCGTTCCGGGGGGGGTGACATCCCACGCGGTGGGATCCGCGTCGAGGCGCTCCACGTCCGCGACCATCCGGGTGAGGTCCAGGTCGTTGGCGCGCCGCGCCTGCTCGGGGAAGACCCGGTGCATCACCTCGGCGATCTGTTGGGCTCCAACGAGCGCGCCGTGATGGAAGAGCCAGGCCCGGAGGTCCTCCTCGAGCAACGAGGCCCAGGGATACCGGCTCTCCCGGTCACGGGCGAGCGCCCTACGCAACACCACCCACAGCGCGTCGCCGATCTCGATTCCCTCGTCTCGCGGATCGGGGATCTCAGCCTGGATGACCTTGCGCAGCTTTTCCTTGGGGTCGGGGTCCTGGAACAGCCGATGACCGACCAGAAGCTCCCAGAGAACGATGCCGGTGGAGAAGAGGTCGGTGCGGTGGTCGACCTCGATCCCCAGCGCCTGTTCGGGGCTCATGTAGGCGTACTTGCCGCCGCCCGGGTGGCCGGGACCGCGGCTCGGCTCGTGGCCCTGCACCGTGTTCATGAGGCGCGCCACTCCAAAATCGACCAGCTTCACCTCCCCGTCGAACGTGACCATGATGTTGTGGGGTGACACGTCGCGGTGCACGAACTGAAGCTGGTTGCCACTGCGATCGGTTCGACCGTGTGCATGGGCGAGGCCACGACACACCTCGGCCACGATGGCCACGGAGACGGGTACCGGGAGACGCTCTCCGGCGGCACGCAGGGTCTTCACCAGCCGGGTGAGGTCCTTTCCACGCAGGTGCTCCATGGCGATGTAGTAGCTGTCGCCCGCCTTCCCCAGGTCGTACACCTGCACGATGTTGGGGTGGTTGAGGTGCACCACGATCTTGGCCTCGTTGATGAACAGCGAGACGAAACGTGGATCGCGCGCGTGTTCTGGTCGGATGCGCTTGATCACGAGTTGCTTCTCGAAGCCGGCAACCCCAAAGGAGCGCGCCAGGTAGACCTCGGCCATCCCACCGGTAGCAATCCGGTCCAGGAGTTCGTACTTTCCGAGTGGAGCGGGTAGCTGCACGCGCGCAAGGCCTCCAGCCCGAAGCCTAGCGTGACGAGCCCGCGTGGGCACTCGGACCGGAGGTTGGTTGGCGGAAAAGACGCGAGGTCAATCGGGGAGCCGGTATACACCCGCGTGGCGCCGGTGGTGGTGAACGTGACCCTGGGATCCCCCGAGCCGCGTGTCGGCAGTGGGTTTGCGATCTCCGGAGACCACGTGGTGACGGCTCGCCACATCGTGGTCGGGGCCGACGGGCCGGTCACGGTGCGGACCGTGGATGGAACCGCGCTTCGGGCGTGGGTGGTGGGGACGGACGCCAAGACGGACCTGGCGCTCCTGGAGGCGGAAGGCCCGGGGTTCAAGCCAGCAACGATGGGGCGGTCTTCCGATCTCGCGGTGGGAGACACGGTGTTGGCCATCGGGAACCCGTATGGGTTGGGCCACTCGCTCGCGGTGGGGGTGCTGGGGAGCCGGGACCGGCGCCTCGAGGTGGAGGCGGGGGAGGGTCCGCGGGTGGACTTCCTGCAGTTGACCATCCCACTGAACCCGGGGAACTCCGGCGGGCCCATCTTCGACGAGCAAGGTCGCGTGGTCGGGATGCTCGCCGGGACCCACGCCCAGGGCCAGGCCATCGCGTTCGCGGTGCCGGTGGAGGCGCTCCGCGAGGTTCTTCCGGCGTTGATGGAGGGGGCGCGGATGAGCACCGCCTTCCTGGGCGTTCGGACCGAGGCAGCCGAGGGTGGGGTGCGGGTGGTCTCGGTGGTGCCATCCGGGCCGGCCGGGCGGGCCGGCATTCGCGCCGGGGACCTCATCCAGTACGTGGGCGGGACCCGCGTGAACACCCAGGCCGAGTTGAGGTTGGCCATCGATGCGCTTCCCGTCACCAGCTACGTGTTCCTGAAGCTGGCGCGAGGTGGACGGACGGTGGCCGTGGACGTGGGCCTGGAGGACCGGGCCGAACGTCCGCTCGTCGTCGCCGGAATGACCCTCCGGCCGGAGCCGGGTTCGGGGGGTCGGGTGATGGCACTGCGCCCCCGGTCCAGGGCGGAGCGGGCCGGCGTTCTGGAGGGGGACCTCATCCGGACCGTGCGCGGGGTTCCGGTGCTGGCACCGGCCGATGTGCAGGACCTGCTTTCGGGAGGGGAGGGGGCTCGGCTCGACCTGCTGCGCCACGGAATCGTCGTCACGGTGCAACTGGAACCGTGACCCGCGGATTCTGACCCGTAGGTCGAAATATCGGGTTGCGGCAACGGCTGAACTGTGCTAATTGGCCCGTCCTTCCTGCGGAAACGCCCTGGGGGGTTTCGCTATGTATCGCTCTCCCGCTGTCTTTTGTGTATTCGCGCTTCTGTGTGCCTGTGACGAGGCGACGTTCCGCCCCGTCGAGGACGACGCGTCGGTGCGCACCTGCGAAACAACCATCGTGTCCACGAACCCGCGGAACGGCTCGATGGAGGCCTACTACCGGCAGGCTATCGAGTTCGAGCTCAGCGAGCCCGACCCGACGGCGGTGGTCTTCGCCGATTTCGCGGGCGAGCAGACGACCCGGGACGATGGCCTTGTGGTCGTCTACACCCCGGACGAGCCCCTGGAGCCACTCACGGAGTACACCGTGGGCCTGGACTACTGCCGGGGGACTCCGGAAATCGGCTTCTACACCTCCGAACTGGGGCTTCTCCTGGACGAGGACATGGACCTCCTGGGTCGCACCTACGCGCTGGCCTTGGACGAGGTGCGGTTCCTCGCGGGTGATGGGCTGGAAGAGGTGGCAGCCACCCTGGTGTCGCCGACCATGCTGGTGAGCGCGCACGCGGTGGACGAGGACGGGATCCATCTTCGGGTGGCGTTGCCCAGCGATGAGGACCCGGAGACCCAGGACTATTGCATCCGCACCGTCGAACTGCCCGTCGCGGACTTCGTTGAAGCGCCCTTCTTCAGCCTCACCGCTACCGACGTGAGCTTCGGCGCCAGCTCGGCCACGGTCGACCTGCGGCGTCTCGACTTCACCGGCACGGTGTCCCCCGACGGCAGTTGGATGGGTGGCGGCACCTTCGCCGCGGTGCTGGACACGCGTGACATCGCGCAGATCATCGCCGGCTCCTCCCCGGAGACCCTCTGTGCCATCGCGGCCGGACTGGGTGTGCCCTGTGACATGTGCCCGCAGGATGGAGCGGAGTGGTGCGTCACCCTCGACGTGCTGGAGGTCACCGCGGAGTGGCTCCCAGAGGTCGAGATCGACCCGATCCTCGAGGCGAACGCAGACCCCCGCTGCGGCGGCAGCTCCACCCACTGACCCGGCACCCGCCCCGCTTCCGGGGCGCCGCTACTTGGCGCTCTTCTCTTCCGTGTCCGACTGCCGCGGCGGGGCGAGCTCACGCATCCCCGGGTGTATGGGGGTCAGCTGGAAGTGGGACAGGTTTTGGTAGTCGCGGATGTAGGACTCCCAACCTCGAAGGCGACCGCGCTGCTCCTCGCCCTCCCGGAAGCGGAGCAGGCCCATGTAGTTCTCGGACCACCACTGCCAGAAGTCCTTCTCGTCGATGGTGCCGTCCACGAGTGGCTTGTACAGGTCATCATCGAACACACGTCCCGTGATCCAGTCACGGCAGGAAAACTGCCGGCCGTCCCAGGTCAGGTAGTGGGAGGAGGCGAAGGTCCAGGATCCGGAGTTCACGTAGGCGCGGCCCCCCTGACGGACGATCCCGGGCAGATGC
Organism: Deltaproteobacteria bacterium; assembly: GCA_019307545.1. GTDB lineage: Bacteria > Myxococcota_A > UBA796 > UBA796 > JAFDJI01. The sequence goes on from JAFDJI010000078.1 coordinate 6,778, forward strand.
GAGTGGCCACAGACGATGTACTTCCACCGGTCGGTGCGCAGGCGCTTCATGATGGGCTGGAAGATGCACATGGGGTCGCCCATGTTGGACCGTGCCCAGAAGTCCAATCGGCGCATCGCGGCGTCTGCACTCGCCTGGTATCCGAGCAGGCGGGCGAACTGGGCATAGGCCCGGGTGAACAGCGCTATCTGGTACACGATCCAGAACATCATCCGGTTGCCGAGCGTGTAGAACTCGCTCAGGGGGATGCGAATCCAGGTGTTCAGATACCGCTCGACCAGGTGGTGGATCTTGGTGGAGCTGTGGCCCCGTTCCAGGTCCTTCTGGAGGAACGGGTCGTACTGGTAGCCGTGCTGCACCAGGATCGAGTCGCCGATCTGAAGCTCGTCACACACCCGGAAGTCCAGGAGCTCCCGGTACAGGGTCAGGTCGTAGTCGTGATTGCCCGTGACGTAGATCAGGCGCCCATTGCGCGCAAGGCGGCTCAGCGCCCCGAACAGCTCCTGGTGGGCGCGCAGGATGCGGGTGAAGGACCAGGCCTGGTGGAAGTCGACCGCGTCGCCACCGATGACCAGCAGTGCTTCCTGCTTCTCGACCTGCTCCAACAGGGCGATCAGCTGTTGATCCTTCCCGAAGAAGGCGTCGGATGGGGTGCCGTCACCGAGGTGCAGGTCACTGATGAACCAGATCGCGCAGTCGTCCCGGATTTCCTCGACGACAACGGGGCGGTTCCAGCCGATCACGATACGCTCCTCGTTTCCATTGTTGCAGCCGGTGGGCCCATCGCCATAGCAATCCGAGCGAGGTGCCTCAATGCGTAATCACCCCCGCGGTGTCGAGTTCTTGGGGAGCTTCTTCGACGAACTGCCCGAGATCGGTCTCCCCGAAGTGGCTTTCGCGGGACGTTCGAACGTGGGGAAGTCGTCCGCAATCAACTGCCTGCTGAACCGCAAGAGAGTCGCCAGGGTGTCCGGTCGTCCCGGTCGCACGCAGTCGATCAACCTGTTTCAGTTGGACGAGCGGATGGTGTTCGCCGATCTCCCCGGGTACGGGTTTGCCCACGTCCCTCCGCACGTCCAGGCGGAATGGAAGAGGATGGTGGAAGGCTACCTTGCGAACCGGCCGACACTGCGGCTGGTGGTGATCCTGGTGGACGCGCGCCGGACCCCGCAGGTGATGGACGGGACGTTGATCTTCGGCCTGGTCGAGTCCCACATCCCGGCCCTGGTGGTGGCTACCAAGGTCGACAAGCTGAAGCGAAACGAGCGCCGAAAGAACCTGCAGGCGATTCGGGACGAGTTCCGCCTTTCTCCCGCGCAGTTCGTCCCGTTCTCTGCGGTCACCCGGGAGGGCCGCGACGCGGTGTGGTCGCGCATCGAAGCCGCCTGCGTCTTGGGCTCCTGATGGGGCGCAATCGCCCCTACAAGGGACGGGATCACTTCGCGCGGCGCGCGAGGGAGGAGGGCTACGAGGCCCGGTCTGTCTACAAGCTGGAGGAGATTCAGCGGCGGTTCGGGCTGCTTCGGCAGAACCAACGGGTGGTCGACCTGGGCTGCTACCCGGGGTCCTGGTCTCGCTACGCCATGAAATGCATCGGGCCGCGCGGCCGGATCGTCGGGGTGGACCTGCAGGAGCCCAGCCTGGCCGGGGGGACGTGGATCGTGCGCTCGGTGTACGACGTCACGCCGGAGGAGCTTCTGAAAGCGCTCGGTGGACCCGCCGACGTGGTCCTCTCGGACATGGCGCCCTTGACGACCGGCGACCGTTTCGGAGACCACATCGCCCAACTCGAGCTTGCACGTCGCGCACTGGAGTTGGCGCGCGTGGTGCTCGTACCGGGGGGGGCGTTGGTGGCGAAGGTGTTCGAGGGCGGCGAGGCAGGGGACTTCCAGGCCGAGGTCAAGACCTCCTTTGCACGGGTGAAGCGGGTGCGACCACCGGCGGTGCGCAAGCAGAGCCGGGAGTGGTTTGTCGTCGCGCGCGGCTTCCGCGCCTGACGTCGTTCCGGCTCCCGCTCCCGCTCCCGCTCCCGTTCCCGCAGCTACGCCGAACCGCCGCCCATTCCCTCGATCCACCCCACCAGGGTCCGCACCATCTCCCCCGTCGCACCCGGCGCGTAGTGCCGGCTCTCTTTCTCCACGAAGGCTGGGCCGGCGATGTCGAGGTGTGCCCACTCCTTGCCGTCCACGAAGTGCTGTAGGAACAGCGCCGCCGTGATCGCGCCTCCTTCGCGGCCCCCCACGTTCTTGATGGTCGCCCAGTCAGCATGGAGGAGCTTCTTGTAGGGGGCGTGCAAGGGCATCCGCCACAACCCCTCGCCAGCGGCATCTGCAGCCGCAACGAGCGCGGTCGCCAGGTCGTCGCTCTCGGTGAACAGACCCGTGAAGTCCGCTCCCAGCGCCACCACGCACGCACCCGTGAGCGTAGCCGCATCGACGATGTGGGTGACTCCAGGGACCTTCGACGCCTGGATCAGGCAATCCGCGAGCACCAGCCGGCCCTCGGCATCGGTGTTGTGGATCTCCACGGTGACCCCGTTGGGATACCGGAGCACGTCGCCGAGCTTGTAGGCGTTGCCGCTGACCAGGTTCTCCACGGCACCCACGAAACAGTCGATGTCGATCGGCAGATGCAATTCGGCCGCTGCCGCGAAGGCAGCCATGACGGTGGCCGCGCCACCCATGTCGCAACGCATCGTCTGCATCGAGCTGCCCGGCTTGAGCGAAAGCCCACCCGAATCGAAGGTCACCCCCTTGCCGACGAGGGCGACGTGTCCGGCGGCACCGTCGGGGCGGTAGGTGAGGTGGATCAGACACCCGGGGCGGTCCGAGGCGCGGCCGACCGCTTCGATTCCCACGCACTCCTCGGCTCGGCAGCGCTCCAGGTCCCACACCTCCACCGCGACGTTGGGGAGGGAATCCAGGCCGCGGGCACGCGCGGCGAGTGTTTCCGGGTAGATCTCGTCGGCGGGCGCATTGACGAGATCGCGAGCGAAGTCCTGCCACTTGACGCGGATCCCCACGTCCGCCACCAGGCTGGGTATCGGCGGGGTGGCAGCGAACACCACGCTCTCCGCTGCGGGTTTTCGGTCCGCTTCCTTCTTGAACCGGTCGAACACGTAGTTGCCAGCCGCCACCATCTCTGCCGCTACTCGATGCTGGTCTCCAGACAAGGCGCCGAGGGCCAGACCCACCGAGCGCGCGCCATGTCGGCGGGCAACCCGGCCTGCCACTCCGGCAGCGTTGCGGAGGCGCTCCCATCCCCCGTCGCCCACACCTACCACCAGGAGTTGTCGAGCCTCGAGGTGTCCGAGCGTGGGGAGGGTGCTCTTGCCGCCAGCCTTGCCGTCGAACCCATGCCGTTTCACCCACTCGAGGAGGTGTCCGGCGAGTTGGGCGTCGAGATCGGCGAGTTCGGTTTCGAAGTCGGGACCCGCCGCCACGACGAGCAGATCGCAAGGTATCTGGGGCAGGGGTCGCGTGGAGAAACGGATTTCCAATGGGACACCTGATCAGAAGAGGATGGCTTTGATGATGAGCATGGCGATGAAGAGGATGCCAAGTACCCCCGCCAGCCCGACCAGGAACACTGCGTAGGCATCACGTTTGGCGATCTCGACGACCCGCTTCAAGAGCGAGGAGACGTCGAGCGCTCCCTTCGTCGCCGCGGCGTCATTCCACTCGGGGAGGTCCTCGCCGTGGGCAGGACCGGGGACCCATGGCTCTGACTCGGCGTCAGCCAGGTCGTCGCCTGGTCCCGGCAGCTCCTCCTCCCAGCTCCCCGGCCCGGTGTAGGCCCGCGGGGTGGAGGAGACCGGGGTCTGGCCGTCCGCACCCGCAGGAGAAGGCGGCACCACCGCGATAGGCGGCCCGCGAGGCGTGTCTCCGCCCCGTACGGGCCCGAGAGCCTCGGGCTTCGGCGCCGAGCCGCCGTCGGAGGGCACGGGAGGCGCTTCCATCGACGGCAGGTCGGCAACGGTGGGAACATGCTCCACTTGGACCGGAATGGGGGAGACGTCTCCGGAATCCGAATCGAGGTCGAGGTCGGCCTCGGCGGAAGAGGGTGCGATGGGGGTGGGGAAGGCGTCGGCCGCGGGGACTTCCTCGGCGTCGCGCTCACGCGCACGTCGCCGCTCGTCGAAAGCGATGGGCTGTGGCGTACTGGCGGGGATGTCTTCGGGCGGCGGGACGTACCCCGGTGGCGGGCGCACCTCGAACTCACCCTCGGCGGTCTTCGGCTCGTCGCCGGAGTCCTTGACGGCGAAGGCGACCCGCGCCCGATATCTCCCGGGTGGGAGATCGGGGATGTCGAACCCGAATCGCATCCGACCAGAGGGGTGGGTCTGGACGGTGTAGCGGGCCTCGGGAACGGGGACCCGGTTCTCCTCCTCGGCGTCGAGGTCGTGGATCTGCACGCCGCAGGCGACGTGTTCGTGGTCTGTGACGCCGTCGGTCGCACCGATGGTCACGCTGAACGCTACGGTCTCGCCACCCAGGAAGACCGTCTCCTTCGCTTCTGCCGAGAGCAGCAGCTTTCCCACGCTCTCGACCTGGGGGTGGACCAGGGCCGCAAGCTCGGCCACCCGGGGTCTGAGCTCCGCGGCGGCCTGGAACCGATAGGGTGGCGAGGGCTCCACCTCCGCCGAGATGCCTCGGTTGAGCAGGGAGCCGAGCCGCTCGGCCACCCGGTTGACGAAACGAGGATTGGCGCCCTCCGCCTTGAGGCGGGCGAGGGCACGGTCGCGTAGGGTGGCGAGCTGGATCTTGGAGAGTCCCTTGCGGGGGAGTTCGAGGTGCTCTTCTTGGCCGGTGTCGCCAGTGTCGGAGATCGACATGGCCGACTCGTAGATGGCAAGGCACAGCGCCCAGGCGTCCCACCCGGGGCGGGGCGTCCCGGTGGCCTCCGGAGGGGTGTAGTTCTGCCGATCCTGGTCGAGACCCTGGAGGCGCCCCCACCACTTGTGGGCGGCTGGGGTGAGCAGGTCGGCAAGCACCGGCTCGGCCCGCTCGTTGAGCAGGATGTTGGATGGACGGAGGTTTCCGTGCACCCGCCCGGCCTTGCCGAGGGCGTCGAGCAGGGCTGCCACCTGGCCCACCAGTGTCAGGGTGTCGCCGAGGGGGAGGCTCGCGTCGAGCCGGCGTTCCAAGGTGGTCGCGTAGCGCGGAACCAACAGGGCCGGACGCCCATCCTCGAGATCGAACAACGACTCGAGCTTCGGCAGGAAGGCATGCGACTCGGAGAGGAGCTTCGCCTGCTCGCGGAGGCAGGTGGCACAGACGTCCACCAACTCCTCGGGGATCGGCGCGTCGGTGGGGAAGTCCTCCTTTCGATGCGCCACCTTGAGGACCAACTCGCGGTCCTCCTCGTTGCGCACGACCCAGGACGACCCCCAGAGGCCACGGCCCAGCGCCTGCCCGACCTGCCAGATGCGCTCTTGACCGTCGGTGACGGTGTCGCCTGTCTTCATCCGCTACCGGTCCCCAGGATGTGGCGTCGCGCCGGCCGCTTCAAACCGACGCCACCGATCTCGCAGGCTATTGCTCGAACCCGCGCCCGTCAACGCGAACCGGTGTCGCCAGTGTCACCGCCGACCGGCTCGGTATCGAGGAGCCAGGCAGCGAGCAGGCGCGCAGTCGGCAGGTCCCCCGCCGTGGGAACGTGCATCGACAGTGCTGTGTCGAGCACCCAACCGTCCTCCAGGGCGCCAACCGCGGTGATGGCATCATCGTGCGCGGTGGCGGGAATCGCGGGGTCGAGAGAGGAGTAGAGGTAGGCGGTACGCGGGAGGGTGGCGGTCGCGAGCGATCCCCCGGTCACGCTGTCGCGGCCGTCCGGGAACACGCGCTCCAATCCGACCACCGTCGCGCCGTAGAGTTCTGCATCGCCGTCCCAATAGGCGCGCAGGTCGTCGGGGGACGAGTCCACCGCGGCGGCGGCCGGGGTGTACCCTTCGTGGATCAGCTCACTGACTGCTCGCCCGCCGGTTCCCTGACCCACCATGAAGAGGTGGCCCCGGTCGACGGCGACCGGAGGGGCAAAGCCCTGCATGCTCGCGAATTCCGGGTCGTCGACCAGTCGCCAGGCCAGGCGCGCGGCGGCGAAACCGTTGCGGGCAAACCCGTCCTGCTCCAGGGCGTTCTCGCGGCCGGTCCCCTCCTCCCCATCCGCGGGCGTGTCGTTGTGCCACAGGTCGCCCCAACAGTTGGTGATGAGCAGCGTGGCGATCCCCTGCTCGGCGAGCGCTACGGCCAGGGCGCCCGCGTCGGCGGTGAAGGTGTCGGTGTCATCGGCCATACCGAGGAACGCGAAGACCCCTCGCACTGCCCAGTCGCGATCCAACCTGGAGGGCTCCTGGAAGTGATCTCCCGCGAGCGGATCATGCGGATGGGGTCCGGTCACATAGTCGAATGCCCCCGAGTGGAAGACCACTGCCACCGGCAGCGCTGATCCTGCCGTCTCCGGGTAGGCCATGTACACGTGTGGCGCTTCCCCATGTGGGCAGCTGGGCGCGGCCATCGCCCAGCGCTGGATCATCCAGCCGTCGATCTCCGCTGCCGCGGGTGAGAACGCGACTGGACCCTTGGGAAGCAATCCTCCTCCGGTGTTCCAGCACCCTCCCAATGGCCAGAGCAGCGTCAACAGGCCCAACTTTCGCACGCGCACCTCCGCGCGGAGTATAGCCGTCGGAGCGGGCCTACTCCGGTCGTGGTTCGGCTAGGCTTGTGGAGACCCGTCGAACGGGCCATGATTGCTGTGTCTGGGCCACAATCGGTGTTTGGGCCCGGTCGGCGCTCGGGGATCTGTTTGTCGCAACCAGAGGTCACCAGGAAGTTTCATTTCCTCCGCGAGATTGCCTCCGGAGGCTTCGGGAGTGTGTTCCTCGCCAAGGTGGTCCACTCCGACGGCTTCTCGCGGCTCGCGGCCATCAAGTTGCTGCATCCGAAGTGGTCCGAGAACGAGGAGATCGCTTCGCGGATGCGCGACGAGGCGCGCCTGCTCGGGCAACTCCGCCACAAGAACATCGTCGATGTGCTCGACCTCACCATGATCGACGGGCGGGTGGCGGTGATCATGGAGTACCTGGAGGCCGTCGACCTCCGGACCGTGATCACCGACACCGTCGATCACGGCGAGTTGGTGCCGACTCGGGTGGCCCTGGAGATCGCTGGGTGTGTCGCCTCGGCGCTGGACGCCGCCTTCAACCGGCCGCCGATCCCGGGCGAGAAGCCCCTCCGGGTCATCCACCGCGACATCAAGCCCACCAACGTCATGGTGGACGAGTCCGGCACCCCCAAGGTGCTCGACTTCGGGGTGGCCCGGGCCGACTTCGAGGAGCGGGAGAGCCACACCCAGGACATCGCCTTCGGCTCCATCGAGTACATGCCGCCCGAGCGGCTGTTCTTCGAGCCGGAGTCGCCGGCCAGCGACGTGTATTCCCTGGCGGTGACCCTGTTCGAGGTGATGGCGCTGGAGAAGTTCGGCAAGGCGAAGCTCCGCCCGAACCAGCACGACGAGCTGATCTTCAAGCGGCTGCGCTACCTGTTCGGGCGCAACAAGGTGGGCACCCAGGAGGTGCGCAACGCGGTGAAGGTGCTCCTGCGGGACATGCTGGCCTTCGACGAGGCGGACCGCCCGTCCGCGGCGCAGGTCGTGGAGCGCACCCGGGCGATCACCCGAATGAGCCGGAAGGAGGAGACGCTCGCGGAGTGGTCCGAGGTGATGATGCCTCCCTTGATCGAGGCCCAGCGCAACCGGCAGCAGGAGGGTTCTCCCAACCCGCTCGTCGACCAGGTGCTGGAGGAGGGCTCCTACGGGTTCCGGCGCACGCCCACCGAGGAGTTGTTCAGCGATCGGACCA
>JAFDJI010000510.1 GCA_019307545.1 Deltaproteobacteria bacterium
GTCCCGCTTCTTCGCGAGGTCCTCGGGCGACCTCGCCACCTTTCTCTTGCGGGCGGCCATCGGTCCCTCAGAAGGTCGTGAGGAAGGCGGTGGTGAACTTGTCGTCCTCGATGGCCGTTCCGTACTCGACCTCGATCATCTGGATGGAGGTCTGGCTGTTGCGTTTCAGGTTGTGCATCACCATGTCGGTGGGAGTCCAGATGCCGTTCACCTGCTGCCAGCCCGACATGGTCAGCGTCTTGGCGTGCCGGTCCTTCTTGTCGTAGTACTCGGCCTTGTAGGTGATGAAGGTCTCCTGGTCGATCCAGTTGACGACCTTGGAGTAGGAGCTGGCCTTCCTGGGCACCGCCACCAGCAGGTAGCAGGCCCGCCCCTCGTGCTCGCCCTCGGTGACCTCGGTGGCCTCCCAGTTCCTGGACATCTCGCCGCCACCGGCCATGTCCTCGTAGCTGAAGTCGCTCCCCTCCATGCTCGAGTTCTTGGAGCTGGAGGCGATCTTCCGCAGGTCGTCGGAGTCGGGGAAGTAGGCCCAGATGTTGTCGCCGTGTTCGAGGGACAGCATGCCGATACCAGCGCTGGGGGCGGGCTCGATGAAGCGCATCACCGATTTTTCGCCGCGCCCGATGCTCCATCCCTCGATCTTGAAGGTGCGCTCCCGGCCGCTGGTGGTGGTGATGGTCTGGGCCATCAACGTGTGGCTGGTGTCGGCCATCTGCGCCGCGTCGGACTTGGTGAGAATCTCGGCGGGGGAGAGGTCGGTGGCCCAGGCCGCAGCTGAGAACAGGCAGGCGAGAACGGCGAGAAGCGCAGCTTTCATGGTCGACTCCCAGTGGACGAGACGGCTATACCGACCGACGAGTCCGTCCAGACAGTATCGCCGCTGGGGGGTATCGTCAACGCGCCAAGTGATTCAATTCGTCCCACAGCGTGACGGAGCCCATCATGACCCATCGCACCTTGCTTCTGGTGACCCTCAGCGTGGCAGCCTGTGCGCACGGAGGCCCCCCGAAGGACCTCGGTGATCTGGACCTCGATCGGGTCCCGATCGCCGACGCACCGAGCCTCGCGCATGTGGCCGACGCGGTGCAGCCAGGGGCCGCCGAGACCGTGGCCGACCTGTTCACGATGGCGCCCACGTTCCGCGCCGCGCCCGACCCGACCGCCCTGTTGACCGAGACGCAGGCTGCCAACGAGGCCCGGGAGAACGAAGGGGTCCCCCTGGCGGTGGCCACCTTCAACGTGGCGCTGCTCGACGCCAACATCTTCGGGGTCATCCCGTACAGCGAGTCGCCCTACCTGGAGGAACGGCGCCCAGTGCTGCCCGACCTGGTGCTCGGGGAGGGCTACTACGTGCTGCTGCTGCAGGAGGTGTGGCGGAAGAAGGACGCGCGGCGTTTCGAGGAGGCCGCGGAGCGGCACGGCTACCTCGTGCACAAGGGACCCCGTGGGAGGTACAACGACGGCGTGCTCACCCTGGTGCGCGCGGAGCTTCTGGCCGAGGGGTCCGGGCTGACGGGCGGCGGGGCGTCCTACCGCGAGCGCGACGGGATGGAGTACTTCCCCGGTCCGCACATCAAGCGGGGCTACCTCTGGACCCGCTTCGAGCACGCCGAGATCGGCCCGATCACCCTGTTCAACACCCACATGCAGGCCTGGCCCGACAACTGGGCCATGCGCATGGCCGAGGGCCGGCAACTGGGCCTGCAGATCCGCGAGGTGGCCGCGGCCGAGGGTGGCGACGCGGTGGTGATCTTCGGCGGCGACCTCAACGGCGGCTCGTACTACCGGGACGACACGTGGACGATGCCCGACGGCTCCGAGCACGGCGGCTGGTTCGCAAACACGCTGTCCTATGGCGTGGTCATGCACTACGGCGACCTGCAGGACCTGTACGTGCTCGGGCAGCCCGCAGAACGAGCGGCGGACGACGTGACCTTTGGCAAGACGGTGCCCGCGGAGTCGGAGCGCATGGCGACCGAGCCCTTCGGGGACCCGGCGTGGTGCGAGAAGACGCACGGACAGGTGTTCACCGCCTCGGACTGCACGGTGCTCTACTTCGAGCAGTACGCCGGCGAAGAGTACCCCGCGCGCATGGACCACCTGATGGTGCACGACCCGGCGGGTCGGGTGTGGGTGGAGGAGTCGGACATCATCTTCACCGAGCCCGTGACCTTTGGCGACCTGCACCCGATGCCGCCCTCGGACCACCTGGGCGTGGCGGTGTGGCTGCGGGTCGCGCCAGCGAAATAGCGGCAGTCGCGACTACCGACGAGCTTGAAGTGCTTCTTGCCGATGGCCTCGAGGACGGCTTTGCCGAGGAGGTGGCCTGTAGCCACGCTGCGGCGCGGGTGAGCGTCACGCTGCAAGCTGGGCTTGCGCGAACGGGCCACAGGCTGGGCGGGTCGGCTGGCCAGATGCTCTGCCGGGAAACGAGCAAAGCAGTGGCGGAAGCCGTTGTCATCGCGTATTTTGCCCGGCCGCTCGCTCCAAGCGAGCAGTGTCTGCTTTGGTTCTATGCGCGATTCTGCCGTGCCCGACTGGCTTTGTGGTCTGGGGGGCACACCTGCATACGGAGCGCGTTGTGACCAGAGTTGCACGTCTTTTCGTTCTCATGGCTCTCGCGGCTTGTGCCGATGACCCCACCCAGTCCAACGACACCGGGACATCGGCGCAGGACGACGCCAGCCTGTACGACTGGCTGGTAGGCGAGGAGGTGCCCACCTCCCGCGTGATCTTTGCCATGCCCGACGCCGACGCCCTGGCCGACTCGAAGATCCAGGACGAGCCGCGCTACAAGGTCGGTATCACCGTGCCGGTCGATGCCGACATCGACCTGGGCGGCGCGACGCCGATGCCGGGCGCCGCCCCGGTCCCCGTGGCCGATGGCGCCATCCGCTTCCACAGCGACGGCTTCGTGTGGTCAGCGGTCCTGGAGTCACCGGGCGCCACCTCCCTGCGCCTGGGCTTCGACGACTTCGACCTGCCCGAGGGTGTAGCGCTGTACCTGTACAACGACCTCGGCCAAGTGACCGGACCCTACACGGAATCCGGCGCCAACCATCGCGGCACCTTCTTCGCAAACACGCTGCCCACCGACCTCGTGCACCTGCAGCTACGCTACGACGGTACCGACATCGCAGCCACCCTCGCCGAGATCGAGTTCGTGCTGTCCGAGGTCGCCTACCTCGATGACCGCTTCGTGCTCGGCCGCCCGCCCGCCAGGCCCGGCCAGCGCACGCACTGTACCGACAATGCCGTATGTGTCGAGAACGCCGAGTGCGATCTCAACGACCCGGCGGGTGAGGCCGCGGTGGCCGACAAGCGCGATGCCGTCGGCCAGATGCTGTTCGCGAGCGGCGGCTCCTGGTACATCTGCACCGGCGGCCTCCTCGAGAGCCTGACCGGCACCCTCGGCTACTTCATGACCGCCAACCACTGCATCTCCACCGCCGCCGAGGCCGCGTCCCTGCAGACCTACTGGCACTTCACCACTCCGTGCGGCACCACGGTCTGTGACACCGCCTGGGCCCCCGACGCCACGACCAACCCGCCAGCCGGCTCCGGCGCGACCATCGTGGACACCAACGCCACCACCGACTTCACCCTGCTGAAGCTCGACACCGACCCGCCGGTAACGACCAAGCACCTGCCCTGGAACCACACCCCGATCGCGCTGACGGCCGGCGAAAAGCTGTACCGCATCAGCCACCCGTCGGGCTCCCCCCAAGCCTACTCCGCCCACGAGGTCTTCACCGGCTGGGACAACTGCGGTGGTGCTGGCT
>JAFDJI010000511.1 GCA_019307545.1 Deltaproteobacteria bacterium
GACGGTGGTGGACTTCAAGATCGACGCGGAGTTGGAGGGCGCCCAGGCCCAATACGAGGCCCAGGTGGGGTGGTACCTCCGCGCGGTGAAGGCGGCGACGGGAGAACCGGCGGAGGGCGTGCTGCTGCGGGTGTAGATGGGTCCACCGTCTTCCGGACTCGTGCGCAACGAGCTTGCGCTGGTATTACTGGAATCGGGCAGTCCCCCCACCGACGACCCTGCATGACCCTGCCGTCCGCCGCCGCCGAACGGCGAAGAAGAGCCCGATGAACCACGGCCAACCCACGGCGCCGTTGGAGTCGCAACCACAGCTGCCCTGACCGATGACAAGGTCGTCAGTGGGGTCGAGGGGGTCCGAACCACGTTCCACCTCTGGTCCGTCCATCTCCCCCCCGCCGTCGGTGTCGGATTCGAGGGGATCGGTCTCGGTTTCGCCGACCACGCCGTCGCCGTCGGCATCCTCCTCTCCGTCGCTCAGACCGTCGCCGTCCGTATCGTCGTTCAACGGGTCGGTCCCGGCCTCCACCTCGACCCCATCCGGCAGCCCATCGTCGTCGGTATCGGCATCGAGCGGGTCCGTGCCCATCTCCCCCTCGACGCCGTCCGGGACACCATCATCGTCGGAATCGTCGTCGGTGGGATCCGTGCCCTGTTCCACTTCGACGGCGTCGGTGATCCCGTCGCCGTCACTGTCGGGACACGCGAGGTCGTCGGTGCTGTCGTTGGGATCGCACTCGAACTGGGCCGGCTCGTAAGCCCCGTCGTGGTCGGAATCCTCGGTGCCGTCCGACACCCCGCCCCCGTCGGTGTCCGGCAAGAGCGGGTCGGTGGTCGTGTCCGGATCGCCGTCGGCGACGAAGACATCCGGATCGGTGTGGGTACCCTCTGGCACGGCGAGTCCGCTCTCGGTGCCGTCGAGCACTCCGTCGTCGTCGGAATCGGCGTCCGTCGGGTCCGTCTCGCTCGAATCCCGAGCACCGTCGCCGCTGGCATCCTCGGTGCCGTCGAGCAGCCCGTCGTCGTCGCTATCGTCGTCGCTCGGGTCGGTGGTGGACGGCGGGTCGACATCCGCCACGAAGACCATCCCGTCCGTGTCGTCGCCTTCAGGCGTGGTGAGCCCCACCTCGGTGCCATCCAGTAGACCGTCGCGATCGGTGTCCTCCTCCCCGGGATCGGTTTCCTCCGGGTCGACGGCGCCATCGTTGTTGGCGTCCTCGGTGCCGTCCATGATGCCGTCGTCGTCGCTGTCGTCGTCCAGGGGATCGGTGACGCTCGACGGGTCCTCATCGGCGACGAAGAGGCCCGCCGCGGTCCCGGTGCCCATCGGCTCGGCCAAGCCGCTCTCGGTCCCGTCTCCGAGACCATCCTCGTCCGAATCGACGATGACCGGGTCCGTGCCCGTGTGCCACACCTCGGCCCCGTCGATCAGGCCGTCGTCGTCGGTGTCGTCATCCAGGGGATCGGTGCCATGGATCTCGACCTCGTCCGAGCCGTCGAGCCCGTCGGCGTCCTGGTCACCGCAGGCGTCCACGGTGGACCCCAGGTATTGGAAGGAATCGGTCGCACCATCGCAGTCGTCGTCGGCCCCGTTGCAGGTATCTGGTGCCGGCTCGCCCGGGACGGCATCGCACTCCGCGCCGGTCCCGTCGTCCTTGCACTTCAGATTCCCGGCCGCCTCGCATCCGCCGACCCCCAAGGTGCACGCCTCGCCGATCGCCCAGTCCTGGTCCACCACTCCGTCGCAGTCGTCGTCGATGCCGTTGCAGGTCTCCGCTGTACCCGAGATGGGCACGGTCGCTATGCACTCGGTGCCCGTCCCACCCCCCGTGCACTGCATCGTTCCAGCGGTCTCACAGGCGCCCAGGCCGGCGAGACAGGCGTCCCCGACCTCGGGATAGTCCTCGTCGACATCCCCGTCGCAGTTGTCGTCGGCCCCATTGCAGAGGTCCGACTCCGCCGGGGTGCCCGGGACGGCGTCGCACACGGTCCCGCCCTCGCCGTCGCAGACCCATTCCCCGACAGACTCGCACGAGCCGATTCCCAAGCTGCAGGACTGTCCCAGCTCCGGGAAGTCCTCGTCGACTTCCCCGTCGCAGTCCTCGTCGGTGCCGTCACAGGTCTCGGGCATGACGAACTCGCCGGGTCCACAGACCGTGTTGATGATCACGTCGACATCGGCGGTCACGGTGGCGGGCGTCTCCACCGAGTGGAGCTCGATCTGGGTCCGCACCAGCGCCTCGTCGTCGGAGCCGTCGTCGACGGCGCAAATATGGCCGGTGTAGGGGTTGTTGATCCGGGTGTTGCCATCGAGGGGGGCCTGCCCACGCGACTCGGCGTCGGTGATCCGGACCTTGCCGTACTCCACCGCCACCCACCGCACGTCCTCCAGGGCGACCCCCAGCCCCCCCAACGCATCCTCGTCGCACACCTCGCCGGGCCCGGCGCACAGGCTCCAGCTTCCTCCGAGCACGCTCGCATCGTCTCGCACCGGGTCGTCGGCGGTGCTCACCCAGATGCCCTCGGCGTCGTCCGACCAGGCCTGGGTGAACCTCGAGTACCCGTCACCAGGCACGGTGATGTCCGGCGGTGCAGGGTGGCCCGCGTGGGCGATCCACTGGTAGACCACCACCCCGGTGGAGGGCAGGGTCGCCCCGTAGGGGTCGAGCGCTCCCGAGCCATCCGCATCGAAGGCGTGGCTGTCGACGGCGTGGTCGTAGCAGAACTCGGTCTCCGCACCGACCTCGGTACCCGGCCACAGGTCTTCGGTGAGCGTCATCGCGGCCACCCCGGTGACCACGATGGTGACCGGGGCGCCGAGGCCGATGTCGAGGTCGATCGGGTCGCCGACGCCGTCCTCGCCCTGAGCGTGGATCCATCCCCCGGTGAAGTCGCCGAACGCGAAGCGGACGTCCGGATCGACGCCCGGCAGGATCCGTGCCTTGTAGATGGCCTGCAGGGTGGTGCGCCCCGCGAGGGTGTAGTCGGTGAGCACCACGCACAGCTTGCCCTGCACGTCCGGGTCGGCGCTCGGGACGAAGTAGCGCTCGTACTCGGACGACTCGAGCAGCCGGTAGGTGCGCGGCGGATCGATGAGGCGTTCGTGCATTCGGGGACGGATGGGGTCCTCGGGGTCGCCGAAGGGCAGGAGCTTCAGCCCGATCGGGATCGGCATGCACATCTCGAGCGGATTCGAGAGGCCTCCCCCCCGCACGTTGGAGAGGGTGCCGTGGTTCAGGAGACCCTGGCCGAAGTGGACCTCGGAGAGGACCGTCTCGTTGAGCTTGTACATGCCACCGTGGCAGTAGAGATCGGTGTTCTCGGTCGGGACCGCGTGGACGCCGCAATTGGCCGCGTAGGAAGCGCGGGTGACCTCGCTGTGGAAGGTCTGCTCGAGGTCGATCGAAGCGCCGTCGGCGAGCTCGATGCCCGCGGTCGCCTTGGTCCCGAAGCCCGAGTTCGCCATGTCGGTCGGGTCATAGGTCTCTGGCAGCCCGTCCACGCTCCCATCCACATCCCCGAGCGTCCAGTTCACCAGCAGGGACCACTCCCAGTAGTTGGCATCCGCGGTGGAGATCCACACCGGCTTGACCTCGGTGAGCACCGCCTTGATCTCGGTGATGTCGGAAGCGGGGAAGCCAAGCGAGGTCAGATCGCAGGTCACCATCTTGCTCGCACCGGTGCCGCACAGCACCCAGTTGGCGAGCAGGGTCTTCGGAACTTCGCGGGTGAGGAGGTTCGTGGCGCTGCCCCCCGGGGTCCCGTCCCAGTCCGACGGGGTCCGAGGGACAGCCGCACCTGCCACACCTCCGCGGCGGCACCGTCGGACGGGGTCCCGGGGACCTGGGCGACCAGCTCGACCACATCCGCTGCCACCGTGGCCTCGCTCCGGTACTGCACGGTGGTGAAGCCCTTCTGGCCCGGCGGGTAGGCCCTGTTCTCGCCGTAGCAGTTGACGTAGCCCACCGGGCAACCCAGGTGCATCACGGTCAGGATGGGATCCGGCTCCGGCCCGGCCTCGCTGTACGCGCCCCCCTGCCCGGGGCTCTGCCCGCTGCTGCAGTACAGCGGGTCACCCGGGAAGACCTGCCCGGACTCGACCGACTCGACACAGACCTCCACCGGGATCACCGTGCCGTCGTCGATGTCCGGGAGAAAGGTGTTGAACTCGGCATCCCACCGCAGGCGCCAGTTCCGGTACTGGTGGACCCAGGTGTTGGGGATCGCCTGGTGGCCGTTGATGCCGAAGGTCCCCGTCAAGATGTTGGTGTCGGGGTCGTAGACGATCAGCTTCCCCGCATTCGGCTCTCCGTCCGGAGGATAGGAGTAGTTGCCGTCGGCGTCTGGAGGCGTGGCTGCAGGCATTGCGATGTAGGGGGAGGGGGGAACGAACCAACGGTAGAACAGGTCCGCGGCGAGGGTGTCCGGGTCGATCACCGCCGTGTCCTCCTCCGGGTCGAAGTACTGGTCCGCGAGGAAGGTGTCGGTGGCGGGGTGGTAGTAGGGCAGGTACACCCGGATGCGGGCATCGGTCACCGCGGCCGACCCGGCCCGCACCGCCGCCGTGCCCACGAGGTGCCGCGCCGGGTCGATTGCCGGCGGGAGAATCGCAGTCGCCCAGGTTTCGCTCCCCACCCACTCGACGTCCACGACCTGGGAGCTGTCCAGCACCTCATCGACCCAGGTCTCGAGGGTCCACTCGTAGTCCCCGTCCGGAAACACGTTCGTCGTCCGCATGAAGAAGTACAGCTCGCTGGTGACGCCCGCCCCGATGCTCGTCAGGGTCCAGGAGAAGACCTGGTCGTCGTAATCCACCGCCGGCGTCGGGCTCCCGGCCTGCGCCAACACCAGGTTCATCATCCGCCACTCGTGGCTGTCTCCGGGCGTGAGACCCGGCACGCCGTCGAGCGACGGGGCGATGTCGGTCTGGGTGAACCGGGGGGTCTTCAAGCGGAACTCGACGTTGGAGACCTCGGCCCCACTGACGTTCGAGTAGTCGATGCTACAGGTCTGGTCGGTAAGGGCGTAGTTCTGGCCCTGGAACGAGGTCGATGGACAGTCGAGCTGCACGTCGAGCAGCGGGTCGGCCAGCGCCGGCGAGGCTGCGAGGCAGGCGAGCACCGTGGCGATCAGGCGGCGAAAACGGGCTTCGCGGCTGGACGAACGCATGGCGGACCTCCCCGCTTCGTTCTACCGCCTTTTGTCACCAACGGGGTCGTCCGCGGCATTTGCGTCCCTCACCCGCCGAGAATGCCGGTCCTGTCCCGCCCCGGGGCCGCGGCCGCGGGGTGCGGGGCCTCACCGGGTGCCGATGTACACGCTGCCACCGATGCTCAGGACCCACAGTTCGGTGATCAGGACATCGCCACCGCTGGCTGGCATCAGGAGTGCGGGGAATCCGAAGCTCAGTACGATATCCGCGAGCGGACCGTCGCCCTGACCCTCCAGGGTGTACCCACCATGGGTGTCGCCGAGGTGCAAGAGCACGGGGAGGCCCGGAGTGGCGGTGAAGTCGCCATCGATCGGCACCGTGAGCGCCAGGCTGCCCCCGATCTCCGCCGTATCGGCGAGGAAGCGGTAGATCCCGTAGATGGAGGGGTCGCCATACGTGACATCCGGCGAAAGCGTCAATGGGATCACCGACGCCCCCACCTCCAAGTCGTCCGTGATGCCGTAGCCGCCGCCGAGGGCGAGACCCACCGCGGTCTCGGACAAAGTGCCGACCCCGGGCACCGAGACCGAGAAATGCGCGATGGTGAACGCTGCGTCGCCCCGGATCGTGCCCTCAGTGAGGGTCAACGGCCGCTCGCTGAAGGGCAGCGGCAGACCCATGCTGGCGGCACCCAGTTCGATCCCCATGCCCGCAAGGCCAGGGCCGGATGCGGCGTCCTGTGCGGACGCGGAGCCTCCCCATGCCAGGAGACCGAGGGTGGCGACGGTGGCGATGGTGCGATGTACGGACATGGGGCGGCCTCCGGTTCAGGCATCTGTGCGTGGCTTTCTACCACGAGCCTTCGGGTTCACGGGCGGGCACGGCTCGAGCGACGTGCTCGAGTCAGTAGCAATCGCAGACGAGGTCGGTGATGCCGGTGGTGGCCTCGGTGAGCTCCCCGATCTTGCACGTCCGATTCGAACACCAGGTGCCGGGGATGGCGGTTCCCTCATCGCCGCAGAGTGCGGCTCCGCCACCGATGTGCATCCGCCAGTCTGCGGTGGTGGCGGTGTCCGCGACGTAGCCGGTTCGTGCGACGCAGTTGGGCCCGTAGTAGGCTTCGCAGAAGTAGTCGGCGTCCCCCGCCAGGGTGCCGGTCGGCGCGCAGGTGGACTCGGTGACGAAGTGGGTCGCCTCCTGGCCGGCGAAGGTGTGCACCGGACCGAAGGTCTGACGCCGGTGACAGGGGCAGACCAGGGTCCGGGTGTCGTGGGTCGTGGTCTCTGCCGGGTAGCTACCGACGCCACCGGCCGTGCCGGTAGAGCACTTCCCCTCGTAGTTGCCGCCCAGGTAGCCATAGCCCAGGGTGCGGTACAGGGTGCCGTTGCTGTTGGCGAGCCACCCCCCGAGGTTGCCGCGGTCGTAGAACATGGTGGTGACGTCGTCCGCGCCGGGATCCGCCGCGCAGGCGTTCGACCAGGCGTCCTCCACATAGGTGGCCAGGTTGTTGCCCCCCACCGCGGCGCACACCTCGTCGCAGGTGGCACCGCCCGCCCCCAGGTACCAGCAGACCCCATAGGCCGCGAGGTTGCCCCCCAGGTCGGGATCTCCCGCGGCCTGCGGGCAGGTGTCGTGCGACTCGTAGAGCAACTCAACCCGTCCGAGGGTGCTGCTGGTGTTGGCCAGGTCCTTGCTGAGGACGTCATGCAGGTTCCCCAGCATGATCAGCCCCTTCAGGGTCGCCAGCCTTTCGCCGATCGCACTGTCATGGGGCGTGGTCCCGTAGGAGGTTTTCAGGGCGCTGGTCCCACGACCGCCGAGCACCCCGACGATCTCGCCCGCGAAGATGTCGATGGGGTCGGTCTCCAGGATGTCGGACCCATCGATGTCCCGAAAGCAGGCCAGGCGCTCGAAGGCGTTGGTCTGCGCATAGGGCGCCGCGTCGAAGCGCACGACCTCGATGTTCTGGACCTCGGTGCCTGCATCGGTGGGCACGGCGACCCCAACGATTGTGAAGTCGCCGGGTGCCTCGAACCAGAACCCCGCGGTTAACCCGGATGCGTAGACGTCGCTCTCCGCG
>JAFDJI010000079.1 GCA_019307545.1 Deltaproteobacteria bacterium
GGGGGACTCCGCCCCTGCAAAGGTAACTTCAGGGGGACTCCGCCCCTGCAAAGGTAACTTCAGGGGGACTCCGCCCCTGCAAAGGTAACTGCGGGGGGACTCCGCCGGGTTTCTCCGAGTCCAACCCCACGCGATCGGTTCCGGTCACGGGTTGCTCCGAGCCCCCACGGTGCACAGGGTAGTTGCCTGACCCTGTGCCGAAATCACCCGGAGGCCCCCTTGTCGACCCCCCAGAGGGTGCTGGTGCTGTTTGCCCACCCCGCCCTGCACAAGTCCCGGACCAACCGGAAGCTCATCGAGGGCGTGGAGGCCCTGGACGGCATCACCTTCCACGACCTGTACGAGGCCTACCCCTACCTGCACATCGACGTAGCCGCCGAGCAGGCCCTGCTCTTGGAGCACGACATCGTGGTGTTCCACTTCCCCTTCTACTGGTACAGCACCCCGGCCATACTCAAGGAGTGGCAGGACCTGGTGCTGGAGCACGGCTGGGCCTACGGCCATACCGGCAACGCCCTGCGCGGCAAGCGCCTGCTCTGCGTGACCACCACCGGGGGACGCGAGGACGCATACCAGCCCGACGGCCACAACCGCTTCACCATGCGACAGCTCCTCGCGCCCCTGGAGGCCACTGCAAACCTGTGCGGAATGGGGTTCCTGCCCCCCTTCGTGGTGCATGGCACCCACCTGCTCGACGAGGACGCCATGGAGCACCACCACTCCGACTACCGGCGCATCCTGCTCGCCCTGCGGGACGGGCGCATCGATCCGGAGCGGGCGAGCCTCTTCCCCCGCCTGAACACCGATCTCGAGGCAATCTTCGTCGACGAGGAGGGCTGAGCATGCACGGACAGGGGTTCTTCCTCCAGGCCTTCGTCTACCTGGCGGCCGCGGTAATCAGCGTGCCCATCGCCAAGCGGGCGGGGCTGGGCTCGGTGCTGGGCTACCTGCTCGCCGGTGTGGCCATCGGGCCCTTCGTTCTGGGCCTGGTGGGCGAAGAGGGTCAGGACGTCATGCACTTCGCCGAGTTCGGCGTGGTGATGATGCTGTTCCTGGTGGGCCTCGAGCTACGCCCTTCGCGCCTGTGGAGCATGCGGAAGCAACTGGTGGGCATGGGCGGGCTTCAGGTGGTGCTCACCGCCGCGGTCATGGCCGGTATCGCGCTCGCGGTGGGCCAGCCGTGGCGGGTGGCCGTGGCCATCGGCCTGATCCTCTCCCTGTCGTCGACCGCCATCGTGCTCCAGACCCTGCAGGAGAAGGGGCTGTTGCGGACCGACGGCGGCAAGAGCGCGTTCTCCGTCCTGCTCACCCAGGACATCGCGGTCATCCCCATGCTCGCGGTGCTGCCCCTGCTCGCCGTCGCCGCGCATGCCCCCGACCACGGCGCCCACCCCACGACCTGGGTGGAGGGACTGCCCGGATGGGGCCAGACCCTGGTGGTGCTGGCAGCGGTCGCCGCCATCGTGCTCGGCGGACGCACCCTCACCCGTCCCCTTTTCCGGTGGATTGCCCGCACCCGGCTGCAGGAGATCTTCACCGCCGCCGCCCTGTTGCTGGTGATCGGCATCGCGCTCCTGATGACCTGGGCCGGCCTCTCCCCCGCGCTCGGCACCTTCCTCGCCGGGGTGGTGCTGGGCGACAGCGAGTACCGCCACGAGTTGGAGGGGGACGTGGAGCCCTTCAAGGGGCTGCTGCTCGGCCTGTTCTTCATCGCGGTCGGCGCCTCCATCGACTTCGGACTCATCGTCGACTCCCCAGCCACCATCGCGGGCCTGGTGATGGGGCTCATCGCGGTGAAGTTCCTCATCCTGCTCGCCATCGGGCGCATCTTCCGCATGGGCTGGGACAACAACGCGCTGTTCGCCTTCTCCCTCGCCCAAGGCGGGGAGTTCGCCTTCGTGCTGTTCTCCTTCGCCACCCAGGCGGGGGTGATGACCCCGGCGGTGGCCGGCCCGTTGGTGGCCGCGGTCGCCCTGTCGATGGCCGCCACCCCACTGTTGATGCTGCTCAACGAGCGGCTGATCCAGCCCCGGTTCGGCACCACCGAGACCCCGCGCAAGGCCGACCTCATCGACGAGGAGAACCGGGTGATCATCGCGGGGCACGGCCGCTTCGGGCAGATCGTGGGTCGGCTGCTCCGGGCCAAAGGTGTTCGCACCACGGTCCTGGAGTACGACTCCGACCAGGTCGAGATGCTCCGCCGCTTCGGATACAAGGTCTTCTACGGCGACGCGTCCCGGCCCGAGTTGCTGCGGGCTGCCGGCGCGGAGACCGCGGATCTGTTGGTGCTCGCCATCGACGACCCGGAGAAGATCCGGGAGTTGGTGGAGACGGTCCGAAAACACTTCCCCCGGATGACCTTGCTCGCCCGGGCCAAGGGCCGTCGCGACGCCTACCGACTGATCGACGCGGGCGTGGACCACGTCTACCGGGAGACCCTGGATTCCTCGCTGGCGATGGGGGTCGACGCGCTGCGCCTGCTGGGCTTCCCGGGTCACCTCGCGTACCGCTCGGGCCGCACCTTCCGCCGCCACGACGAGGAGGCGCTCCGAGAGCTGGCGTCGTCCCGGCACGACCAGAAGGAGCTGATCCGCGAGTCGCGCGAGCGCATGGCGCTCCTGGAGGAGACCCTGCGGGGCGAGTTGGAGGAGCGGCCCCTGCACGAGGACGCGGCCTGGGACCCCGAGTCGCTGCGGGAGGAGATCCGAGCGCACATGGCCTGACCCGCGTCCGAGGCGTTCCTTTCGCTACAGAAGGGACAGGCTCACGGCCATCACCGCCATGCCCAGGACCACCCCGGTGATCTCCAGGTGGCCCTTCCCATACTCCCTCGCCATCGGCAGCAACTCGTCGAAGGAGATGAACACCATGATGCCTGCCACCGCGGCCAACATCCCTCCGACCACCGCGTCGTCGATGAACGGCATCAGCACCAGGTAGACCAGGAGCGCGCCCACCGGCTCCGCCAGGCCCGACGCGAGCGAGTACGCGAAGGCCTTCGCGCGGCTGCGGGTGGCGAAGAAGAACAGCACGGCCACCGAGATCCCCTCCGGGATGTTGTGGATCGCCACCGCGACCGCGACCGAGACCCCGAGTGAGGGGTCCGCCATCGCGCTCACGAAGGTCGCCATCCCCTCGGGGACGTTGTGGATCGCGATGGCCAGGGCGGTGAGGAGACCGACCCGGGCGAGGGATCGCCGCTGGCCGTCGTTCAAACCGCCGGTCGCCTGGGCATCTCTCTCCATCTCGAGGGCGAAAAGCTCCAGGTCTGCGGCCGAAACGACCTCGTGCGGGTTCTCCGCCGGCTCGGGGATCGCGGCATCGAGCAACCGCGAGAGCAGGATGCCTCCGAAGAAGCAGGCATACGCGATCCAGTCGCCCCTGCCCTCGCCCACCGCCCCACCGATCAGCTCCCGGGCCTCGGGCACCAGCTCCGCCAGGGAGACGAACACCATGACGCCCGCCGAGAACCCGAGCCCGAAGGCGAGCAGCCGCAGGCTCGGCTTGCGGGAGAGGAGGACCCCCAGGCCTCCCAGACCCGTCGCCAGCCCAGCGAGCAGGGTCAGCAGCAACGCTATGAGGACACTGCCCTGCATGGGGATCACCTCCGCGGGTCCACGTCTCACCAAGGCTATCAGCCGTGCCAACGGGAGAACGGACCCTCAAGGGCCCTCTTCTGGTCGCGACCCGCGCGCGGATCGCCTATCTTGCCTCCACAGCGCAACATTCGGCACTACCGTGCAAGGTCGCACGACGTCTGTGCGCGAGCCGTCACCGAGAGAGCGGGCGGGTAGCCTGCTCCGCCGGCAGGTGGCGCCGAAATCGCTGAACCTCACCCTTCAGGAGAACCATGTATCGCTGTCAGCAATGCAACACCGTCGTCGGCCCGCGCGAGAAAATGATCCGCATCGTCGTCGAGACACGAGTGAAGACCTACCAGGTTTACCGAGTTTCCAAGCAGAGGGGCAGGGACGGGGCACCGGAACGTGAGCGGGTCGCCACCGCCACGGGCACCGAGACCGCACGCGAGCTCAAGGTGTGCGCCTCGTGCGCGCGGGAGTTGGCGGCCCAACAGGTGGCGTAGGGCCCCGCAGCAGCCGAAGGCGCTGGTCGCCCCCCCCCGGCAGGTCCTGGTACGCCGAGGGGGCGAGCAAGACCCTGGTGGGCGAGGTCGTTCGCCCGGACCGGGACCATTTCGTGGTCGCCACCAAGTACACCCTCTGGGACCGGAAGGGCGACCCCAACTCAACGTTCACAACAACAACTACGCGATGGACGCACCCGCGTACAATGCCTTCCCCCAGAACCGAGGCCCGCCACGCCACCGACAGACTCCAGGACAAGGTGTGGAAGCAGTATGTGGGAGCGATGCCGTCCTGAGGAGGTCGGGCTATCCTTCTAGCCAATGGGGAGACCGCATGAGCCGAATCATCACGATCACACTCCTTGGCGCCCTGCTCCTGGGCCCCGCCCTACCCGCCCATGCCGTAGCCCCGGCCGAATCGGTCCGCGCCGCGGGCAACTGGGGCATCGGCATCGGCGGCGGCACGGCCGTGAGTGGCTTTTCCGGGAAGTACTTCCTGACGAATGGGACCGCGCTGCAGGCAATCGTGGGAGGTGTCGGTCACGTCGCTCACGACTTCGGCACCGATGACGACTTCGGGACCACCGCACTTGGGGTGGACATCGATTTCCTGGTCGAGATGCCGACGATCACCACGGTCGCTGACGTGTTCGAGCTTGGGTGGGCGATAGGTGCGGGCGCATGGACCTGGATTCCCGACCCGTTCTGGCTCGGCATCAACGGCGTCCTGGGCATCGAGTTCAACTTCATCCCCATCCCGCTCGACGTGGTTCTGGAGTACCGCCCAGCCATCCGGGTCGTCCCGGAGGTGGGCATGGCGCTTTGGGACTTCGGCGTCCACGTGCGCTTCTACTTCCACTAGCCCAAGCTGTGCGCGAAGCGCATGGTCGGGCTCCCGTTCCCGCTCTCGCTCCCGCTCCCGAACACAAGAATCCCCCTCCTCACCCCCGCGCAAGCTCCCGCGCCAGCGGACCGAGAAACCGCGGCGCAACCCGCTCCCCGCCCAACGCTTCCTCCAAACGCCGTGCCTCGGCGCCCACAAGCGACCGCTCCTCCTCCCCGCAAGGCTCGAGCAGCCGGTACACCACGCTTCCATCCTTCCGGGTCGCCCATCCGCCCACCACCCGGCCGCCGACCCACACCGTCGGCCCGGCGTTTCCCGACCGATCGAAGAGGGCCGAATGGTGCTCCGGCGCCAGGAAGCGGCGTCGGTCCCGGTAGCCCATCACGTAGGGGTCCAGACTCGGCAGCAAGGAAACAAAGGGTTCAGAAGACGGCGTGACCGCGCAGAGCCGCTCGAGGTCTTCGGCCAGCAGGAGGTGCAGACCCTCCAACCCCGCGACCTCCACCTCCACCACCCCCGGCCCGAGCGCCTTCAACGCAGCGCGGGTGTCTCCCTTGGTGAACCCCGCCCACCACTGGATGTCCTCCGCCGTAGCGGGGCCGAAGGCCCGTATGTACGCCCGGACCAGCTTCGCCCGCGCTTCGGCGGGTTCCAACGCACCCAGGTCCACCTCCGGCAGCCACCTGGACAACGCGGCGTAGTCGTACTGGGTGCTCCGCCAGGTCCCCCGCACCCGGGCTCGGACCAGGAGCCCGCGCAGGCCCATGAGGTACAGGATCCGGGTGCCGATGCCGATCTTCCCGCCGTAGGCCTTGCCCTCGGCATAGGTCATGCTTGCGCGCAGCTCAGGAACGGCCTCGCCGAACTCCCGAGCCGAGGCGTACTCCGAGCGACCAAGCACCAACATGACCCGCGTCTCGATGTCGTCCAGGCGGGCGGACGCCTCCTCGGGACCGCACAGACCCGCCAGCACCAGGACCTTCTCGTTTTGGCGCTGCTCGGAACGTATGTGTCGTTCCGCAAGCGCCTGGAAGAACATCGGCAGGGCGGCCGCTCCCACCACGTGGAGGGTCTGGCGCATGCAGATCGCCCGCACCAGGCTCCGCTGCTCCTCTATCGCGCGCTCCAAGGCACCCCGCTCGAAGCCGTCCACCCGCGCCCAGGCGGACAGGACCACCGAGGCCGGGTCGGTAGCGTGCAGGGCGACGATGTCGTCCACCAGCCGCACGACGTCCGAGGCCCGGGAAGCAGGATGGAGGTGCTGCCGGCGCGCGAGGTGGCCGAGCACCTGCTCTATGGAAACAGGGGCGGACGCCATCCAACCTCCGCGCGCTCGGCGTCTTCGAGCAGCAAATCTAGCGTGCGCCCCCGGCAATCGCGCGGATCACCGGCTCGTCCAGGTGCACGTCGACCTGCGGGAAGGAGATGGTGATGTCCGCCGCCTGGAATTCGCGCCAGATGGCGCGGTTCACCTCCGAGCGGATGAGGGGGGCAAACCACGGCTCGCGGGTCCACACCGACACCTCGAAGTCGACGCTGGAGGAGCCGAACTGGAGCAGGAACACCACCGGCTCCTGCCTCGGGTCACGATGCGGGACGTCCAGGACCGCCTCCCGAAGGGTGCGGTAGACCAACTCCATGTCGGACCCGTAGGACACGCCGACCGGGCATCGGATCCGCAACGACGGATCGAGGAAGGTGAGGTTGGCCACCGTGCTCTGGGACAGGATGCTGTTGGGCACGATGAGGTCTTCCTCGTCCCGGGTACGCACGACGGTGGAGCGGATGCCGATCCGCTCCACCCGCACCACCCGCCCTTCCACCTGGATGACGTCGCCGGGCTTGATGGCGCGTTCCACCAACAGGATCAGCCCGGACACGAAGTTCTGGGCGATGTTCTGCATCGCGAAGCCGATGCCGACGGCGAAGATGGCGCCCGCGGCGAAGAGGGCTGAGAGGTTCACTCCCACCATCTGGAGCGCGATGGTGACGCCTGTGACGATCACCAGGTAGTGCACCAGCCGCTGGATCACGGCGACGCTCCCGGGCTTCTGTTCCGGGCCCAGGCCCATTCTGGCACCCCGTTGCACGGCTTTCTGCAGCACCCGCGACAGCCAGAAGGACCCGGCGACGATCACGGCCACGGTGGTGATGGTCACCACGCTCACCGGGGTCCCCGCGAGGTCGACCAGCGGGAAGTGCACCACGCCGTAGATGCCGTGCAGCAGGTCGACCACGGGCACGATCCCGCCGAAGTGCAGGCCCAACGCCACTCCGACCACCGCGGCGGGGATCCGCATCCTGCGCCGCGCGAGCCACGTCCACGGGGGCCCGGCCTCTTCGTCCCGGACCAGCCGACGCCGGGCGTGCCGTTGCGTCAGCAACGCCGCGATCAACGCCGCGACGATGCACCCGAGCAGCACCAGAATCGCACCGAGCGAGATCTGCCGGTCCTGGACGTGGCCGAGCGTCGCGCTCAGCGGCGCCCACAGGGACTCCAGTCGTGCCACCAGATCCATGCCGCCTCCTTTCTCACCAACGCACACGCATACGCCGGCACGTTGCTCCAGCCAAGGGGTCTTTCATCCCGCGACGCGTGCGGGCGCCGCAGCTACTCGGCGCCCTCGCCCTCCTCTTCCAACTCCTGGAAGATCGCGTCCATGTCCAGGCTGGGCGGTGGCGCGGGTGGAGCCTCCCCCTCGTCGAGCTCCTGCATCATGCGCTCCAGGTCCTCGGGCGAAAGCTGCTCGGGCTGCGGCGCCCCCTCCATCAACTCGTCCTCGAAGAAGTTGGGCGCGGGCTGCGCCGAGTCCTCGTCGAAAGCCCAGGTGGTGGCGTAGGGGACATAGGCGATGATCAACACCCCGATGGCCATGATGCCCAGGAAGGGCAGGGCGTACCGATACACCCGGGTGAGCGGCAGCTTGAAGCGGAAGGAGGCGAGGAACAGGTTCAGGCCCACTGGGGGCGTCAGGTAGCCCAACTCCAGGTTGGCGAGGAACAGGATGCCCAGGTGGACCGGGTGGATGCCGAAGGTGGCGGCGACCGGGATGATCAGCGGCACCACCACCACGATGGCGGAGTAGATGTCCATCAGGCAGCCGACCGCCAGCAGGAGCAGGTTCAGCATCAGGATGAACAGGATCTTGTTGCCGATGTGCGCCGCCACCCAATCCCGCACCATCAGGGGCACTTCGGCGTCGACCAGGTAGCTGGTGAACCCGAGGGCCACCCCAAGGATGATGAGCACCCCGCCCATCAGGGTCGCGGTCTCCACGAACACCCGCGGGACGTCGCGGACGACGTGGAGGTCCCGATGGATGACCACCTCCGCCAGGAACGCGTAGGCCGCGGTGAAGGCCGCCGCCTCGAAGATGGTCATGAACCCGCCGAAGATGCCCACCAGCACCACGACGGGAAGCAGCGCCTCGAACTTGGCGCCCCAGAGCGCGGCGCCCATCTCCACCAGCTTCGCCCGCACCCGCTGACCGGTGGGGACGACCTCCTCTTCCTCGTCGCGGACCGGGAACCAATACCGGATCCCGTGCTCGCGGATCCCGACCACCGCCGACACACCGACCAGGAGCGACACGAGCAGGATCCCGGGCACGATCCCGCCGATGAACAGGTCGGTGATGGGGACGTGCGAGGCCACCCCGTACAGGATCACCGGCAGGCTCGGCGGGAAGAGGAGCCCAATGCTCCCCGACGCCACGATCAGACCCACCGCGAACTTCTCCCGGTACCCGGCGGCTTTCAGCGCCGGCAGCAACAACCCGCCGAGCGCCAGGATGGTCACCCCGGAGGCGCCGGTGAAGGTCGTGAAGAAGGCGCTCACCAGCACCGCGGCGGCCGCCACCCCGCCCGGGAGCCACCCGAACCACACCTGGAACAGCTTCACCAGGCGCTTGGATGCGCCACCCTCCGCGAGCAGGTACCCGGCGAGGGTGAACAGGGGCAGGGAGACCAGGGTGGGGTCGGAGACGATGCGGAAGGTCTCCGCCGGGACCGCGGCGAGCGCGATCGGGATGGGCGCGCCGTAGAACAGGAGCATCGCCATCCCGCCCATGGCGGTGAACAGGGGCGCGCCGAGGGCCACCGCCGTCAGGAGGACCCCCGCGGCGCCCCAGACCACCAGGGACCGCTCTCCTGCGGGCACCAGGGCGAGCAGGCACGCCAGGGCCACCGTCAGCAGGGCCACCACCCGACCGTGCCAGGTGCGATTCTCCTTGATCGCGAACCGGATCGCCATCACCAGGAAGCCGACGGGCATCGCGATCTGGATCACCCACATCGGCACCCCGCCGGTGAGCGTCAGGGTGGAGTGCCGCTCGGCGAGGATCAGGTTCACGCTCCCGTAGGCCAGGAACGCGGTCACCGCGGTGGCGACCGACGAGGTGAACCCCGCGATCAGGTCTTTCTTCCAGCCCTTCAACTGGAGGATGGTGCCGGTGGACAGCGCCAGGTGCTGGGAGGCGCGGGCTGCCAGTGTTCCACCGACGAACGCCATCCACAGGTTGAGCGCCTGCACCCACACGTTGGCGCCCGCCAATGCCAGGCCGGTGGTCCAGCGAATGACCACCGCCACCACCGGCACCACCACCATGATGGCGAGGATGGCTACGGCGAGACCGTTCTCAGCGCGCTCCCACCACTTCTTGGGGGCCTGGTGCTCGTGGACGTGACTGGTCACGGATGGCTGGCTCTGTACTCCTCTACGAGGCTCTGCGCCTGGTCGAAGATCTCGGGGGAGACGACCTTCTCACGGACGACCGGGTAGATGGACCTTGCCACCGCTTCCCACTCCGCCCGGGTCTCGTCATCCACCGAGTTCACGGTGAGCCCGTATCGCTGCATGACCTCGATCGCCTTCTTGTCCTGGCGGCGGATCTCCGCCTTGGTCTCCTCGCCGTTGCGACGGGCGATCTCGAGCATGATCTCGTGGTGCTCGATGGGGATCGCCGCCCACGCTTCGTTGGTGATGATCGTCGCCCCCATGAGCGGCGCCCAGGGGACGTCCAGCATGTTCGGCGCCAACCCGAACCACTGCATAGCCAGCGCACCGAGCGGGGTGCTGGGGAAGGCGTCGAGCAGACCGCTCTGCAGGGAGGGGACCACGTCGGTCGCCGCCACCACCCGGGGGCTGAATCCGGCCTTCTGGAACATCTCCACCGCGGCCGGGTCCCCCTCCCAGGCGAATATCTTGAAGTCGCCCCTGTCGGCCGGGTCGGTGAGGGGCCGCTTGCTGAACAGGTAGCCCCACCCCGCGTCGCCCCAGTTGAGCACCGTGAAGCCGTTGGCCTCGAGGCGAGCCTCGAACTCCGGCTTCATCCGCTCCATCACGTAGTCCAACTCCCCGTAGTCGCGGATGAGCATCGGGGTGGTCACCACCTGCGCGGAGGGGTCGATCTCCAGAAGCCCGATGTTGGTGACGGCACCCGCATGGAGCTGACCGATGCGCATCTTCCGCAGCATCACCGTCTCGTTGCCGACCACGCCCCCGGCGTAGATCTTCAGCTCGACCTCGCCGTTGGTGGCCTCGGCCCACTCGTCGCCCATCTTCCGCAAAGCCTTGTGCCAGGTACTGCCTTCGGGGGCGAGGGTGGCGAGCTTCACGGTGACCGCGTGTGCCGCCGGCGCGGACAACG
>JAFDJI010000512.1 GCA_019307545.1 Deltaproteobacteria bacterium
AGCACCGCGGACGCCTCGGCGTACACCCGCAGGAGCTGTCCGTTGTCGTAGGTCATCTTCTCGAAGTGGGGAACCACCCACTCCCCGTCCACGGTGTACCGGTGGAACCCGCCGCCGAGGTGATCGTGGATGCCACCGCGATCCATGGCGTCCAGCGCGTCCCGCACCCGGCCCAGCGCGTGGTCGTCGGCGTGGGTCACCCCGTAGGCGAGCAGGAACTCCAGGTTCGAGACCATCGGGAACTTGCGCCCGCTCCCCCACCCCGCGTATTCGGCGTCCCAGCTCCGATCGAGCTGAACGATCCCGCGTCGCGGCGCGTCGGTTGGCAAATCGTCCGTGGGGGGCACGATCGAGCGCCGCTGCAGTCCATCGGCCACATCGGCGGCAATGCGCGCCACCTCCGCGGGGTCCTCCGTCCACCGCTCGTGGACGAGCTCGAGGATGTCCACGAACCCCGGGCGACCGAGGCGACCCTCCTTTGGAAAGTAGGTGCCGGCATAGAACGGCACCCGCTCGGGGGTGAGCCAAAGGCTCGCGGGCCACCCACCGCTGCCGTTGAACATGTACACCGCGTCCATGTACAGGGCATCGACGTCGGGTCGCTCTTCGCGATCGACCTTGATGCAGACGAAGTTGGCGTTCAGGTACGCCGCAACCGCGGGGTCCTCGAACGACTCCTCCTCCATGACGTGGCACCAGTGACACGCCGCGTACCCGACAGACAGGAACACCGGCACCTC
Source organism: Deltaproteobacteria bacterium (assembly GCA_019307545.1). Taxonomy (GTDB): domain Bacteria; phylum Myxococcota_A; class UBA796; order UBA796; genus JAFDJI01. The sequence goes on from JAFDJI010000512.1 coordinate 741, forward strand.
ACGCCGCTTGGCCTCTTCGAAGGCCTCGTCGCCCCACGGGTACCAGTCGACGGGGTTGTGCGCGTGCTGCAGCAGATAGGGGCTGGTCTCCGTAACCAGGCGATTCGTCCACTCCCCGTCCTGTGCCTCGGCGTCGGCAACCCGGTAGCCCGGCACCAGAGGCCCGGGGGTCACGTCCTCGGCTCGCGCGCACGAGCCCAACGCCAGCGACAGCATCGGCAACACCCATCGCATCACTGGATCTGGTGCTCCAAGGCCAACGGGGGCGTGCGGAGAGCGATGCGCCCATCCGGGAAGAAATCCCGAAGCTCGGGTTGGGGGGTGGCCTCCAGGCGCTGGGCCACGGCCTCCGCCCGTTCGGTGTCGAGGGCAATCCCGTGGACGGCCAGATCACCGGCCATGCGGTGGCGCAGGTGCTTGACCCTCGCGAGGGTGCCCAGGTAGGCGCCTCGCCAGATCTCCAGGTAGGGCCGGTGGTCCATCGGGTTGGCCGACAGCAGGCGACGGAGACGGTTGTTGGGGAGGAAGGTGTACGAGCTGACCTCCGGATGCCGACGCAACAGCCAACTCCGCGTGTTCTCGTACCGGGTGTAGGACAGCGCACGGATGTCCTGGTCGATGTTGTACAGCACCCCGCGGCGGTTGGCGGAACCCGGGGTGCGGGAGACATAGGGTACGAAGGGATCGATCACGATCACCAGGTCGGCCTTCCGCCGGATGGCCTCCACCAGGTTGGAAGTACGGGTCACCGCGCCGTCTTCGTACCAGTGACCCTCGATCGGGACCGAAGCGAACGCCGGGTTGACACTCAACGACGCCTGGATCGCCCGACTGATGGGGATGTGGTCGCAACCCTCACTCCCAAAGAGCATGTGGCGCCGTGCATCCTGGTCGGAGGCGCCGACATACAGGCGGTAGGGCAACTTGCGGAAGTCGTTGGTCGTCCCGGGTCGCGTCAGGAGGTCGCGGAGCAGATCCTCGAAGCGGTCCGAGCGGAATGGTGCCCCCACGATGGCCGTCGTACTGAGGAACACATCGTCGAGATGGGGCCGGCCGCGCAGCAAGGCCATGTCGAACGCGGCGCGAACGGTGGACGCGGTGGCCTTCTTCAGGCGCCACCCCATGTCCGCCAGGTTGACGTGCCCCAGACGCAACAACGCCAGGTTCAGGGGAGGGATCCGTCCACCCTCTGCACCCGCCACCGCCGCCATGAGCTCGTCGACGGAATACCCGGCCGTCAACAGGCCGTTCACCACCGCGCCGGCGCTGATCCCGAAGTACATGTCGAAGTTGTGGAGCGCCCCCTCCGAGAAGCAATCGCCCAGGCACTTGAGCGCCCCCACCTCGAAGTACACCCCGGTGGTACCGCCTCCCGCCGCGCAAAGCGCCGTCTTCGACGGCTGGCGTTCGAACATCAGCCGGAGCGCAGCCTCCAACACTCTCCGGGCAAAGGCCGCGTCGCCCCCCTCATCCTGCACCGCCTCCTTGAGGACGTGCCGGATCCCGTACCCGCCCAGCTCCAGGAGGAGGGGGTCGACCGAATCGCCGTCGGCCGCGGAGACGAGGACCACGATGCGATGGAAGCCGTACCGCGCCTCGATGTCCTCCACGTCGTCCAGCGCGTCGAGCAGCTGGCGGATGCGTACCACCCGGTCTTCGAAGTCCTTCTGCCCGGGGGTGCGGCGGAGGTCGATCAGGACCAGGTTCACATAGGATGCGCGAAGGACGGACAGCGCCTCCTCCGCATCGAAGGCCGGCACCCACGTCAGCTCGGCCCGCGGGTGGGGAAACCGCACCTCACCGCTGTCCGCCTCGGGTTCGACGCCGGCGCTCTCGCCCATCGCCGTGACCAACCGGCCGAAGGCGGGGCGGTCGCACCCGCAGTACAGGATGCGCTTCGCCCGGCCCTTTCCACGCCGGGCTTCGCCGCCCTCCCCCTCACTGGTCCGCGTGTGGCTCATCCAGGTTGTGTACTCCGATGGCATGGTGCTCGCCAGAGCCCGAAACGGGGATGCCTCAACCCCCCCTCTCCCGGCGCAGACGCTCCTTCTGGGCGCGGCCCTTGCGGGCCAGCAGGGGCCTGACCATGCGCCCGAGGGCCGGCAACAAGTAGCTCAGGGTGGCGAGCTTGCCGCCAACGGATGGGTAATCGCGCTCCAAGCGTCCGTCACGCGCGCAATCGAGCACCATCTTGGCCACATGGTCCGCGGTGCAGACGCGCTGGGAAAAGGCGATGTCGTCCACCTCGTCGAGCTCGTCCATGATGAAGCCGGTATCGACGGGACCCGGGCTCACCGCCGAGACCGTGATGCCGGTCCCGAGCAGCTCCTGGGCCAGGGCGAAGGTGAACGCCCGCAGGCCGAACTTGGTGGAGGAGTAGGTGACCGCCCCGTCGAGCGGCACCTTGCCGGCCAGGCTGGCCACGTTGACCACGAAGCCCCCCCCGGCGGCCTTCAGGTGCGGGATCGTCAGCCGGGTAAGGAAGTTGGGCCCGCGGAGGTTGACGTCGACCATGGACGCCAGCTCCCGAGCCTCTCTTGACGCCACCGGACCGCGGTGGTGCAGCCCAGCGTTGTTGACCAGGCCGTGCAGGGCACCGAAGCGCGCCACCACCTCTTCGATCAGCCCCTCGAGGCCATCGAGATCGGCGACGTCCGTCGGACGAACCATGACCCGCTCCGCATCGCCCAGGGCGTCAGCGACCTCCTGCAGGGGTGCCTCCCGGCGGGCGACCAGCACCACGTTGGCACCCGCGCTGTGAAAACGCTGGGCGACGGCCCGACCCACCCCCAGCGAGGCACCGGTGACGATGACGGTTCGATCCGAAAAGGACATGAGGGCCTTCCGAGGTCGTTGGGCGTGCAGGACCGTACGCCGGCGGGCGCATCCGGGCCAACTCCGCGTGAATCGGCCCGACTGCTGATTGCTAGATTTCGCCCATCAGTTACCGGGGCGTCTTCTGATCCCCGGATCGCGGCAGAGGAGGGCGACGATGAACGAGATGAACCAGACGGTCAGCATCAACCCTGCCACCGG
>JAFDJI010000513.1 GCA_019307545.1 Deltaproteobacteria bacterium
GTCGAGCCCGGCGTGGTACATCCCGGCGCGGACCCCCACGTCGCGCAGCCCCCGGGTGGCACGCTCCACGTTCTTGCGGGTCGCGGCATACACGATCGCGGGCCCCGAGGCGACGAGATCGGCCAGTAGGGCATCCTTGTGCGCCCTCCCGTCTACCTGGAGCACCTCTAGCACGAGGTTCTCACGGTCGAAGCCGCGGATGAAGGAATGCGCTTCGCCGAGCCCGAGGGTCTCCAGGATGTCGCGCTGCACCTCGGGGGTGGCGGTGGCGGTGAGTGCGACCGTGGGTGGACGGCCCAGCGCATCCCGCACCTTTCCCAGGCGCAGGTAGTCGGGGCGGAAATCGTGTCCCCACTGCGAGAGGCAGTGCGCCTCGTCGATGGCCAGCAGGCGAACATCCACCTTCTGCAGGAACTCGTGGAAGGCGGGTGAGAAGCGCTCGGGCGCGACGTACAGGAGGTCGACCTCGCCGCGGCGCACGGCATCGCGACGTTCGCGATACTCCGCATTGCCGAGGGAGGAGTTGAGGAAGGAGGCGCGAACACCCTTGTCGACCAAGGCGTCGACCTGGTCCTTCATGAGCGCGATGAGGGGGCTGACCACGATGGTGGTGCCCCCGCGGGCCAGCGCAGGCAACTGGTAGCACAGGGACTTGCCGCTCCCGGTGGGCATCACCACCAGGGCATCGCGACCGGCGGTGACGTGCTCCACCACCTCGACCTGCCCCGGCCGGAAGTCCGGGAAGCCGAACCGTTCTTGGAGCAGTGCACGCAGGTCCATGGCGCCCCCTACCGCAGCCACCCGGCCATCGCCAGGGACCTTCCACACTGGTCGGCGCGGGTTTCCGGCCGTCCCCGAACCCACGCGCCCCATACGCGCGAGCGTGACGCGCCCCCTCGTGACACATTGTTCACTGCGAGACCCGAGGTGGGGGTCCCACCCTGTACCGTCCCCCGGAGACCTGTCGGTTGTACGCCCTGCTCCTGCTGCTCGCCCTGGGCTCGAGCCCGGCCGCCGCCCAAGGCTGGCGCGTGGTGGGCGGTCACCCAGCGGAGGCGGGGGAATGGCCTGACGCGGTCGCGGTGTACGCCGGTGACGAGTACCGCTGCACCGGCGTCCTGATCGCGCCGGATGTGGTGCTCACGGCCGCCCACTGCGACTGGGGCCTGACCAAGGTGATCCTGGACACCCTCGATCACACCGAGGGCGGCGAGGAGATCGCCATCTCGTACACCGTGACGCACCCGCGCTCGTGGACGACCTACGACGTGTCGGCCCTGGTGCTGGCAGCAGCATCCGCCGTACCACCGCGGATGATGGCCCAGGACTGCCTGGTGGACACCTGGCTCCACGACGAGGCCCCGGTGGCAATCGTCGGCTGGGGCGCCACCGACGAGTGGGGCACGCAGGGGACCACGGTGCTCATGGAGGCGTTCACTTCGGTGGTGGACCACGACTGCTCCTCGACCGACCGCGGATGCAACCCGGAGGTGAGCCCCGGGGGCGAGATCATTGCGGGCGGCGAGGGCATCGACTCCTGCAATGGCGACAGTGGCGGCCCCCTGTACCTCCTCACCGATGAGGGGGCGTTCCTGGCGGGAATCACCTCCCGGGCCACGACCGACGCGACCGTTCTGTGTGGCGACGGGGGCATCTACGTCCGCGCGGACGCAGTGCTGGAATGGATCGAGTCCGAGACCGGCCGCGAAGTGCCCCACCCGGATTGTGAGCAGCCCCGAAACCGAGCGCCCGAGCCGATCGCGGATCACCTCCGCCTCGCCCAGGGCGAGACCGCCTCCGCCTGGGTGCACCCGAACGACCCCGACGAGGCGGACTCCCACACCTGGGAGGTGATCGAGCCGCCTGCGCATGGTGCCGCCGTGTCGTTGCTCGACGGCGAGCTTCGCTACACCGCGGACGTCGAGTACACCGGCGAGGATCGCTTCACGGTGCTGGTCACGGACGACGGTCTGCCGCCGCTCTCGTCTCCGGTGGAGGTCGTGGTGGACGTCCTCCCCGTGCTGTTGGAGCAGGGCTTCTGTGGATGTGGCGGGTCGGGTGGGCCGGTGGGCGGACTGCTCCCCCTGTGGCTGGTCGTCATCGCGGTGCGTCGCCGCCGATGAACGCCGCGTGGGCTACCCCGGTGCTCGCGTCGCTCCTCGCGGCGTGTACCGCCTACCGGCTCACCAACGATGGCGCGCAGCCATGGACCGTAGCCGAGGTTCGCGCCGAGGAACCCGCGACGGGTACCCGCCTCACCCTGGGCGAGGTGATCATCACCTCGCCGCGGTCGGCCGACCGAGAGGCCTTCTTCGTCCAGGATCCGGGCGGAGGCGACGGGAGCGGGCTCCGGGTGGCGGTGCGCGGGTCCCTGCCCCAATGGCCACCCGCGGTCGGGACCCCGGTGCGGTTGTCGGGGCGGATCCGCTGGACCGGGGCGGACCCGCTCCTCGACCTCTCCGCCCTCGCGGACGGGGAGGTGCTCGGAGGACCGGAGCTGCCCGTGACGGTGGAATGGTCCGAAGCGGGGGACCTGGGCTTTGCCCTGGTGCGCCTGGCCGACGTCACCGTCACCTCGCCCCCGGACCCGGTGGGGCACGCCGACACGGACACCGCGGCGGGGCTCTCGGATGCCTTCGGAGTCCCGCTTCCCGGGTGGAACGCAGCTGGCGATCTCACTGGCATCGTCGTCGAGCCCGACCGGATTGCGCCGCGGAACCCGGCGGACTGGACCGGCCCGCTGGAGCCCGATCCGACGCCCACCACCACCATCGCAGCGATTCGGGCCGGAGACTGGCCCGACGGCACCCCAGTGGTGGTGGACGCCATTCAGGCGGTGCCGTGGTCTCGCGACGGGCGCCACACCCTCCTCCAGGACGACGCGCAGGCCGGGCTATGGGTCGACACCGGGGGCTTCGGCACCCCGGACACCCACGCGGGGGACCGCCGTCCTGGTGGGGCGAGGTGCGAAGCGATGGTGTGGGGCTCCGCCTGCGCACCTGGGCGGAGCCGGAGGTCGTGGGATGCGCGACAGACCTGGTCGGAACCGCGCTGGTGGACGGGGCGTTGGCTTCCGCGACCCTCACCGACCCGGTCGGCCCGGACCCCTGGGGGCGGTGGACCACCGCCGAGGAGGTACTGCTCGACGATCGGTTCCTGGTCCTGGAAGCGCTGGGGAGCCCGGTGACCGTCGTGGGCCCTGTACGCATCGATGGCGCCGGCAAGGTAACCTTGTTCCCGGTGTCGCTCGAGTAGCGCGGGCTCCTCAGGACTGTTCGCGCTCCCGCTTGCGCGCGTTCACGCTCGCGAGGAAGGACGCCCATTCGTCCTGCTGCTCATCGGCGATGGCGCGGTGGATGTCGTCGTGGGACAGCCCGAGCTCCGCCTCCATGACCTCCCACCCGACCTCGACGGCGTCCTGCCACTTCTCCTCGTCGGTGAGCGGATTGAGGCCGCTCTCGAACAGCGGTTTCCCGTCCTCGGTGCGCATCCAGTCCGGAAGCTGGTCGTGTTTGCCCAGCGGGAACAGGCAGAGCTTGTGGAGGTATTCCTCGAGGTCCTCGGGCACCCCCGTGTCCCGGAGTTCCTGGACGCGCTCCAGCAATTGCGGTTGCGCGTACCACCGTCGCAGAGCTTCGCGTTCTGGATCGGTCAGCATCCGGCCTCCTAACGGGTGGCCCCGAGGCTCTCCACGTTCGATGATCCGTTGACAGGTGGAGGAGTACCCATAGGCGACACGTCACATCACCTGCACATCGCTCCAAGAGATG
>JAFDJI010000514.1 GCA_019307545.1 Deltaproteobacteria bacterium
CCGTCGCCAGCGCGCGGTGGTAGGGGTCCACCGGACCGCGGGAGCCTGGGCCCGGCGCCGGAAACGACACCGTCTCGTCGCAGGGGGAGCACAGCCAACCCCCGGTCTCGGGACGGACGTAGATGCCCACGTCGTCGATCCAACTCCACGGGTGGTCCGGGTGGGACAGGGGGTGGGGTGCGGACTGCAGGAGCGTGCGGGCGAGGGGGACGAGGGGACGATGCAACCCGAGGGTCTGCGCCAGGTGAGCGCTCCAAGCACCCGTGGCCAGCACCACGCACCCTGCCGCCACCGGACCGCTGGCGGTGTCCACGCCGACGACCCGACCCCGCTCCACCCGCAACCCCAGCACCCTCTCCCCGCAACGCACCCGCGCGCCGTGACGTCGTGCCCCCCGCAGGAAGCCGGTCAGCAATGCGTGGGCGTCGGCCACCCGCTCGTCCGGGAGGTACCAGGCGCGTTGCAGCGGGCTGTCGCGCAGCGCCGGCGCCACCTCGCCGGGCCGATCGCACACCTCGACGCGAACACCCCGGGCGCGGAGATGGGCGGTGGCATCGTGGAAGTGGGTCGGGTCCCGCGCAAGGCCCATGACCGCCCCCACCTTCCGGGACGGAGCGAGGTCCGCCCAATCCGCTCCCGGATCCTCCAGGAAGGCTACCGTGCGCAGCGCGAGCGCCCGCTCCCAGGGGTCCTCCCCCATCCGGCGCACCATTCCGGCGTTCTGGGCACTGGCCTCCACGCCGGGTTGGTCGGCCTGGTCCAGCACGAGCACATCGAAGGAGGGAGCGAGGTGCCAGGCCACGCTGCAACCCGCCAACCCCGCACCCACCACCACGACCTCGGCACGCTCTCCTGGCATCATGGGCGCGATCTATCCCACCCTCCGATGGTAGCCTCCATGGAATCGGGGGAAGGTTGTCATGGTTGACCGCAAGTCCATCGTCGTCGTGGAGGACGACCGCACCGGCATGAGCGAAAAGGCGCTCCGCCGGGCCGTCCTGGACCACCTGCAGTTCACGCGCGCCAAGGACCTTGGCTCGGCGACGCTGCTCGACGTGTACCACGCCCTGGCGCACACGGTGCGCGACCGCCTGGTGCATCGTTGGATGTGGACCCAACGCACCTACATCGAGAAGGACGTGAAGCGGATGTACTACCTGTCGGCCGAGTACCTCCTCGGGCGACAGCTGGCGAGCAACCTCCTCAATCTCGACCTGATGGACTTCGCGCGACAGGGCCTCAGCGAGTACGAGATCAACTTGGAAGACGTGCTGGAGGAGGAGGAGGACCCGGGTCTGGGCAATGGTGGCCTGGGACGCCTGGCGGCGTGCTTCATGGACTCGCTGGCGACCCTCGAGTACCCCGCCATGGGCTACGGCATCCGCTACGAGTTCGGCATCTTCCGCCAGGGGATCCGGGACGGCTGGCAGCTCGAGCAGCCCGACGAATGGTTGCGCAAGGGCAACCCCTGGGAGATCGCCCGTCCCGAGTACACCGTGGAGGTGAAGTTCGGCGGCCGGGTCGAGGAGGACAACGGCGACAACGGCGAGCGCCGGATGAAGTGGGTCGGCGGCGAGACGGTGCTCGGGGTGCCCTACGACACCCCGGTGGCCGGTTTCGGGACCTTCACGGTCAACACCTTGCGCCTGTGGTCTTCGAGGGCCTCCCAGCAGTTCGACCTGAAGGTGTTCAACGACGGGGACTACCGGCGCGCCGTGGAGCGGAAAGCCCTCTCCGAGAGCATCTCCAAGGTGCTCTACCCCAAGGACGCCTCCCTGGAGGGCAAGGAGCTCCGCCTGAAGCAGCAGTACTTCTTCGTGTGCTGCTCCATCCACGACATCCTGCGTCGCTACAAGGCCAAGCACTCCGACTTCGCGGCCTTCCCGGCGAAAGTGGCCATCCAGCTCAACGACACCCACCCCGCCATCGCAATCCCGGAGCTGATGCGGGTGCTGGTGGATCGCGAGCACCTCGGGTGGGAGGAGGCCTGGCGCATCACCCGTCGGACCTTCGCCTACACCAACCACACCCTGTTGCCCGAGGCGCTGGAACGGTGGCCCCTTGCCCTGCTCGAGCGACTGCTGCCCCGCCACATGCAGATCATCTTCGAGATCAACCGCCGCTTCCTCCGACAGGTCCACGTCTTCGCACCCAAGGACAAGCGCCGCCGCGAGCGGATGTCGATCATCGAGGAGGGACCGGACCGCCAGGTACGGATGGCCTACCTCTCGGTGGTGGGCGCCCACACGGTGAACGGGGTGGCCGCCCTGCACTCCTCGCTGATCCGGGAGAAGGTCCTGAAGGACTTCGCGCAGATGCGCCCGAAGGACTTCACCAACATGACGAACGGGGTCACCCCCCGAAGGTGGCTGCTGCAGTGCAACCCCCGGCTCGCGGATGCCGTGACCCAACGCATCGGCTCGGAGTGGATCACCAATCTCTCCCAGCTGGAGCGGCTCCTGGAGTACGCCGAAGATCCCGGGTTCCTACAGGAACTCAGCGCCATCAAGCAGGCGAACAAGGACGACCTGGCCCAGTGGATCTGGAAGACCCAGCGGGAGGAGGTCGACCCCAGCACCCTCTTCGACGTCCAGGTCAAGCGGATCCACGAGTACAAGCGGCAGGTGATGGTCTGCCTGCACGTGGTGCACCTGTACCAGCGCATCAAGTTCGGCGGGGAGGAGATCGTCCCCCGCACCGTCCTCGTCGGTGGAAAGGCGGCCCCGGGGTACGTGAACGCCAAGCTCATCATCAAGCTGATCAACGACGTCGCGGCCATGATCCGGCTCGACCCGGCCGTGGGGGGACGTCTCAAGCTCCTCTTCCTCCCCAACTACAACGTGTCCATGGCGGAGCGGATCATCCCGGCCACTGACCTCTCCGAGCAGATCTCCATGGCGGGGAAGGAGGCGTCGGGCACGGGGAACATGAAGTTCCAGATGAACGGCGCGCTCACCCTTGGCACCCTGGACGGCGCGAACGTCGAGATCCGCGAGGAGGTCGGGCCCGAGAACTTCTTCCTCTTCGGCCTCGACGCACCGGGCGCGCAGCAGTTGCAGACCAAGGGCTACTCCCCTGCCGAGTACATCGAGCGGAGCCCCGAGCTACAAGAGGCGCTGGAGCTGATCGAGAGCGGTTTCTTCTGCCCCGATGAGCCCGACCTGCACAAGAGCGTGGGCGACTACCTCCGCAACCACGACCCCTTCCTGGTGTGCGCCGACTTCGACGCCTACCGCAAATGCCAGGAGGTCGCCGCACAGACCTGGGCCGACCCGGAGAAATGGTGGCCGATGGTGGCCCGGAACATCGCCAAGGCGGGAAAATTCTCCAGTGATCGGACCATCCAGGACTACGCGACCCGGATCTGGGGCCTGGAGCCCACCTCGGTGGCGGTGGGTATCCGCGGGGGCATCGAGGAGATCGACTAGGCTGGGCGGCGACGCTCCGGGAGGGTGAGACGGAACACGGCGCCGCCCTCGGGGTGGTTTTCCGCCCAGAGTGCGCCGCCGTGCTCCGTGATCGATACTCCCAATACCCCCGTCTTGACAGATACCCCGACCGTTACTTCTCCATTCTCCGGACCGTGCCTGCCGCGGTGGTCAGCGTCCATGCCCCGACCCCTCGGCATCGGCCTTCACCCGTACACCGGCAGGCGCAACATCAGCACCGTGCCGCCCTGTGGATGGCTCTCCTCGCGGAGAGAACCGCCGTGTTCCTCCGCGATGCGGTGGGCGACCTCCAGCTCCGAAGCCTCCGGGCTGGAGGGATCGCGGAGTCGAGCACCACCGCCACTTCGGCACCGGCGAGGCTCTTGCCCACGGCATGGGCAACCAGGTTGACCACGCAGCGTCCCAGACCCGCCGGGTCCATCTCGACTCGGGCCTCTCCCTTGGTGACCAGGGTCACCGGGACCGCGCTGTGCTCAGCTGCAATTTCGAACAGGGACACGTACTGTGCCACAACCGGCGCCACCGCGAGTAGTTCCCGCTCCGGAGGCGGACTGCCCTCGAGGTACCGTCCGGCGATCTCGACCATCCCTCGCGCGGCTGCGGCCGCCCCATCTTGCTGGGCCGTCTCGAGGGCCAGGGCCATCGACCCCAACACGGTCCGCAGGTCGCCCAACAGCTCCCGCGCGCGCCCCGCCTCCCGCTCGGCGGTCCGTTTCTGCCGAGCGACCGTGACCACCATCACCGCCTGGACCGCCAGGGCCCGGATGACAAGCTCCAACTCGGCCAGTTCGTGCTCGCTCAAGGAGTGGCTGTCCACGTACAGCGCTCCCAGGGCGACATCGTCCCGCAGCAGGGGCACGCAGACCACCGAGGAGAGCTTGAGTGCGACCGCGCTCGTGGTGGTGAGCAGCGCCCCGTTCTCCCGCAGATCTGCGGCGACCACCTTGCGCTTCCCCTGGATGGCCCGATTCACGATGTGCATGATCGGGTTGCCCGGCTCACCACCCTCGCGGGCACAGGCGGCCGCCACCACCAGATTCTGCTCTTCATCGAGGACCACGAAGGCCCGGTCCACTCCGGCCATGTCCAGGGCGGCCTGGGCAAGCGTTCCCAGCGCCACATCGAGGTCCTGCTCGGCGGCCAGGCGCTCAGCGAGCTGCACGAACCGCGCCATCGGCAGCACGGAGGGACCCGCGGCGCGGGCACGGGCCCGCTCGCCCAGCCGCTCGGCGCGGATCCGAAGCAGGAGGTGCTTGACCTCGTCGGCATAGAGCAACACCTTCGGGATCTCGGCCAGGGCGTCCTCGGTCCTGCCCGCCTCCAAGTAGGCCTGGGCGGCCCACAGGCGCACCTCGGCCAGGTCCGCTTGGGCCCCGGCCTCCTGCAGCGGGGTCATCGCCTCCGCCAGCAGTTCGTCCAGCTGCGCGACGTGGCCGCTCCGTGCGTGGCACACCGCGAGCAGCGCCGTTGCATGGCACCACTCGAACCGGGTCTCCGCCGAGGCTGCGGCGACGCGACGCGCTGTTTCCGCCAGGGTCTCCGCCCCAGGATCTCGCCGTAGGACCGCAAGCTGCGCCCGCCGACGCGCCAGCTCCACCAGCTCTCCCTGCAGATCCTGTCGCACAGCGACCGCTTCCGCACGCCCATACCAGCGATCCGCCTCCTCCCAGGCTTCGCGAGCGAGGTACAGGTCGCCCAGGTTCCCGGCGGCCATCGCTTCGTACTCCGCGAGCCCCAGCTCCGAGGATCGGGCCAGCGCCCATTGGCCGGCCTGACGCGCCCGCTCCCACCTGCCGGCCTCCCGGTACGCCACGCACAGGTTGATCTGCGCCCGCACCTGCTCCACGGTGGCATCGAGGCGCTCGAACAGGAACAGGGCCTTCTCCCAAAGGGTAAGCGCACCCAAACGGTCTCCCGTCTGGTAGGCCGCGAGACCCGCGTTGTTGAGGATCCGCGCCCGATCGATCTCCGAAAGGCCCCCGTCCTTCCGAGCAGCTTCCTCCATGGCCTCCCGCGCTTCGCGCGGCCGACCCGCGTGCCACAGGAGCCGCCCGCGGATCGCGTCCAGGGTCGCCCGCGCGGCGCGCCCTCGCCCCAGCCGCTGGGGTATCCGTTCCAGGAGGGCAACCGCCTCTTCCACGTCCCCCTTGCCATGCAGGCACTGCGCGAGCACCCCGCGGAGCCCCAGCCAGCGGTCGACCTCCTCCGGATCGGACGTCCCGGGGATCTTGCCAAGGGACCGCGCCACCGCGATGGCCTCGTCGAGTCGGCCCGCCCGGAAGTGGGCCTGGGCCTCGGCGGCGAGCAACTCCAAAGGCAGGGGCACATCCACCAGCGAGGCCCGCGCACGCTGGATGGTCGCCACCGCCGCCTCGTCGTCCTCACGGAACCCGGCGTACAACCGGACCAGGGCGACATGGATCGGAATGTCCCGTTCCGAAGGTGGCCTCGAGGCGAGAAGCTGCTCCCCGAACCGCTCCGCCTCCTCCACCCGACCCGCGACGACCAGGCCATCGATGCGCGGCCCCTCCAACTCGGCGACCGGCGCGACCTCCCAGAGGGCATCGGCGAGCCGAGCCGCAGCGTGGACGTCCTTCGCCATGGCCTCGGCAATCGCGGCTGGTCCCAGGGACGCCGCCAGCGCCGGATCCCGGCTCCCCGCGGCATGCCATCCGAGCCGATCCACGGGGACGTCACTCTGACTGCGCAGGTAGTCCAGCAGCAACCGGTGGACTCGACGCGGATTCGGACACAGTTTGCGCAAGGCCTCTGCATCCCGGCGGCTTCGGCAACGCGCCAGGCCCGCCTCTACCGCCACCAGGCCCGCCTCCTCCAACTCGGCCACCGCGGCACGGAGCACCATGGGTGCGAGACCGGCCAGGGGTGGGAGAGCCCGCACCGGCATGGGGACGCCGTGGATCGCCAGGACCGCGCCCACCGCCCTCGCATCCGCCCCCAGCGCCATCGCGGCCGCGGATGCGCCAACCGGCACCCCCCCGAGCCTTGCCTCGTCGACGTGCCAACGGTGGGCTCGTCGGACCAGGGTGCCATGTTGCGCCGCTGCGACCACGAAAGCCACCGCGGGTCCGGGCAGGCCCCCGGAGACCTCCATCATGCGACCCACCAGGGCTTCCAGGGAGGACGACGCCCCGAGAATGCCGGTGGCCAGCGCCTCGAGCCGATCGGCATCGAAACCGCCCAGC
>JAFDJI010000515.1 GCA_019307545.1 Deltaproteobacteria bacterium
GGTGTTCGCCTTGTGCGGTCTCCTGCTCTTGGTGGGCCTGCCCGGATGCGGGCCGGTGTGGCGACAGGGTGCCCAACTCGCCCAGGTCGGCCGCTTCGACGAAGCCACCGGGTACTGGCTGGAGGTGCTGGAGGAGGAGGACGAGCTGGATCCCGCCGCGCGCCGCGGCGTGAAGCGCTACGGCGAATCCACCTACCGGCAGGTGCTCGACGTGGCCCGGGAGCACGAGGCCGAGAAGCGCCACGAGTCCGCGCTGACGGCCTACGACACCCTGATCACCACCCTGGAGCGCATGGAGCGCTTCGGGCTGCGCAACTTCCCAGTGGACGTCGATCTGGTCGCCGAGCGCGACGAGGTGGTGGAGGGGCTGGCGCGCTACCGCTACGCGCAGGGCATCGCGTCGGAGGAGCGACAGGAGTGGATCGAGGCGATCCGGTGGTGGGAGCGCAGCCGAGAGGCGCGCGAGGGATACCTGGACACGGCCGATCGGATCGCCTCCGCCTACACCTCCCTCGCCGATACCGAACTCGCAGACCGAGCGTACGGGCCGGCGATCGAGCACTACGAGGCGTCGAACCAGTGGAAGCCCGACCCGAAGATGCGCGGATGGGCTGGTGCCATTCGCGCGGCGCTCGGCCGCTACTACCTGCGGGAGGGGGGCTGCCGCCAGGCGGTCGAGGTCTTCGAGGCCGCCGAGCCCGACGTCACCAACGACCCCCGCCTGTTCCAGGACCTGGCGACCGCCCGCGACTGCGCCGAGGTCGAGTTGGTGGTGTACCCCTTCGAGCAGAGCCCTGGCACCACCATCGAGGGAACCGACATGGGCACCCTGATCGCGGATCGCCTCTCGGAGGCACTCGAACGCAAGGGGAGCCGCCACCTCCGCCTGATCGACGCCACCACCGCGACCGTCCAGTCGCTCCACAGCGTGAGGGGACACCGCTACGACATCCGCGGTCGGGTCTCCCAGCTCCGGGTGGACCGCCCCGAGCCGGAGGACCGCGAGTTGTCCACCAAGGGCACCACCCGCGACTTGTGTCCCGGGATCGACGGCTACTACAGCACCCGCGACGAGTACTGCGAGGAGACCTTCCGGGTCACCTACCAAGAGCGCCGGGAGCGGGTGGAGATGCGCATCTCGGCCTCGGTCCGGGTGGTGCAGCCATCCACCAGCGAGCAGGTGATGACCCGCTCCCTGGAGGCGAGCGCGCTGCGCTCCACCATCTATGCCACCGAGTTCTTGCGCGACGGCGAGCCCGTCGACACCGGTGTCGAGCCCTCCAAGGCCGTGGCCGCCATCCCACGAGACGTCCTGGAACTCCAGCAGCGACCCCCGGAGCTGCCCTCGGACAGCGTGCTGGTCGCGGAAGCCGCCGAGAACCTGGCCTCGGAATCGGCGGGCTCCATCCTGGTTGCGGTGGACAAGGGCAAGACCGCCGAGGAGCCACGCGTCCTCGCCAACATCCGCTCTCCCCTGACCAGCGCCGAGGACATCGAGATCTCCCCCGGGCGGATCATCGCTCAGCCCGAAGAGCCCCCTCCGCCCCCGCCTGCGCCCCCGGAGAAGAAAGTCATCATCATCGAGAGGCCCTCCGAGCCTACCCCATGGGCTGACCGAGCGCCTCGGTCTCGGTGAGCGGCCGATCCTCGAGCGACTCCGCAGGGTTCACGGAGGAGAGGAACGCCTCCATCTTCTCGCCGTCCAGCACCTCGTACTCGAGGAGATAGGCCGACATCTCCTCCAGATGGAGCCGGTTCCCACGCAGCATGTCGCGGGAACGCTGGTGGCAGCGCTCCAGGATCTTGCGGATCTCCGCCTCGATGATCTCCGCGGTCTCTGGCGACTGCGCCGGGCCACCGTTGGAAAGTGCCATCCCATACGGGCTCGTTGGCTCGTTGGAATAGTGCACCGCCCCGATCTTTTTGGACATGCCGTACTCGGTGACCATGCGCCGCGCGAGGTCGGTGGCCTTGCGGATGTCGTCATGGGCGCCGGTGGTCACGTCGCCGAACACCAACTCCTCCGCCGCCCGCCCGCCAAAGAGGACCGTGATCCGGTTGAGTAGCTCCGCCTTCGACATCAGGTACCGGTCTTCGAGCGGCATCTGGATCGTGTAGCCAAGGGCAGCGATCCCGCGCGGGATGATGCTGATCTTGCGCACCGGATCCGACCCGGGGCTCGCCGCGGCACAGATGGCGTGGCCGCACTCGTGGAAGGCCACCGTCCGCCGCTCGGCGGGCGACAGACGCCGGTTCTTCTTCTCCAGGCCCGCAATGATGCGCTCGATGGCGTTTACGATGTCGGCGGTGTCGACGGCTTCGGCGTCACGGCGCGCCGCGAGGAGCGCGGCCTCGTTCAGGGCGTTCGCGAGATCGGCCCCCGCGAATCCGGGGGTGAGTTGGGCGATGGCCTGCAGATCCACGTCTTCGCTCAGCTTCAGGGTCCGCGCGTGCACCTCGAGGATGGCGATGCGGCCCCTCAGATCGGGCCGGTCCACCAGCACCTGGCGGTCGAAACGCCCGGGACGGAGCAGCGCCGGGTCGAGGATCTCCGGACGGTTGGTCGCGGAGATGACGATGATGCCACCGCGGTTGTCAAACCCGTCCATCTCCACCAGGAGCTGGTTCAGGGTCTGCTCACGCTCCTCGTTCCCCGCAGGGCCACCCACGCCGCGCGCCTTGCCCACCGCGTCCAACTCGTCCACGAAGATGATGCACGGCGCGTGTTCCTGGGCGGTCTTGAACAAGTCGCGCACCCGGGCCGCGCCGACCCCCACGAACATCTCCACGAAGTCGGAGCCGGAGATCGAGAAGAAGGGAACCCCAGCCTCTCCCGCCACCGCGCGCGCCAGCAGGGTCTTTCCGGTCCCCGGTGGCCCGACCAGCAGCACCCCCTTGGGAGGGCGCCCGCCGAGGACGGTGAACTTCTCGGGGGTCTCCAGGAAAGTGACGAACTCCTTCAGTTCCTCGGCCGCCTCGTCCACCCCGGCGACATCCTCGAAGGTGACGCCCGTACCCTCCTCCGGCACCAACCTGGCCGATGCGCGACTGAATGCCGCCACCCCACGACCCGTGGGATCCCGACGGGACATGAACAGCCACAGCGCCACGAGCAACAGCATCGGCAACAGCAGCAGCGACACCCCCATGTTCTGACAGTTGCTGGTGGGGGTGGCCCGGTAGGGAACGTCGTTCTCCTCCAAGAGCTTGATGAAGGTCTCGTCTCCCGGGACGCGGACCGCGTGCAGCACCTCCGGGGCGCGCTCGCTGTCCGGCTGCTTCAGGCGTGCCCGCACCTGGTCGCCGTCGAAGGTCACCTCCTCGACTTCTCCGGATTGCACCTGCTCCTTGAGCTCGGTCCAGGTGATGGACCGTCCACTCCCGGTCATCGCCACCTGGGCCATCCAGGCGATCACCAGCACGAAGACCAGCAGCGCGACGATCGGTGGCCACCGGCTGGCCGGGGGCGCGGGTCCCTCCGCCATCAGCGACCCCTTCCGCGGATCCCCGTCTCCTGGTCCAGCACCTCCAGGGTCTTCCGGTAGAGGAACTTTGCCTGTTGAGGGTTGTCTCCGATCGCCACTACGCCCACCTTTCCAAATTCCGATAACGCTCCGATGAGGTGGAAGACGACCCCTCGTTCAGTGGGCCCGTGGAAATGCAGCCCGTGGTACACGGCGATGTCCACCAGATCATCGGGCAACAACCCGCGATAGCGGAACTCCTGGATGGTGTCGGAGGCGAAGTAGTACTTGGGTTT
>JAFDJI010000080.1 GCA_019307545.1 Deltaproteobacteria bacterium
ACCAGGGCGGCTGGTGGGTACAGACCGGCTGGGACCTCCCAGAAAACGACTAGGGACCAAGACCGAAGTGGCCCGGCTTCCGGGGCGCCCGCAACGCGTTGCTGCTACAGCTTCGGCTTCAGCGTGACCAGCAACGCCGGCATGAGGATGATGTCGGATGCCAAGGCCGCAGCCATCGCAACCGCGGACAACAAGCCGAAGTAGGCCACCGACTTGACCTGGGCGAGGCCCAACACCGAGAACCCAAGCACCAGCACCAGGGTGGTGATGGCCATCGCGACGCCGGTCGTGCGAAGGGTCTGTCGCATCGCCTCCTCGTGGTCCCCGGTCTCCCGGAGCTTCTCGCGGAAGCGGTACAGGAGGTGCGTGGTGTCGTCCACCACCAAGCCGAGCACGATGGCGGCGATGGTCACCGTGGCCACGTCCAACCGGATCCCCACCACACCCATCAGCCCCAGGGTGATGAACAGCGGGAGCAGGTTCGCGGGCACCGCCAGCACGGCCATGCGTAGCGAGCGGAACAGCAACGCGAGCAACGCGAAAATCACCAGGAAAGCGACCGCGAAGCTCGATACTTGCGAGAGCACCACGTAGTCCATCATCTTCACGTACAAGGGCAGGTACCCGCTGGGAACCAGCTGTACGTCCTCGGGAAGCTCGGCCAGCGCAACCAGTCGATCGACGGCGTTCCCGATGTTGCGTGCGGACATCATCTTCAGGCCCACCGTGACCCGAGCCCGAGTCCACTCCGCGTCCACCAGGTCTTCGAGGTGGGCATCCGGGTCCGCCTCGTACAGGAACAGGGCCTGTTCCAGGGCAACGTCGTCGACTGGCACTTCGTACGACGACGGCTCCCCATCGGTGAGGACCTGGTTCAACCGACGCGCCATGCCAGACACCGAGTGGGTCCAGCCCACCTCGGCGTCCTCCTCCATCGCGTCCTGCCACCGCGCCACAGCGCCCAGCACCTCGGTGTTCCGGAGCCCGTTCGGCGCCACCACCATGAACTCCAGGGGGGTGTAGGGGCCGAAGTGGTCCTCGATGAACACGGAGTCCTGGCGCACCACGTGCGACGGGTAGAAGTAGTCGATGGAGTAGGTGTCCACATCCAGCCTGGAGATCCCCCAGGCCCCTGCAAGCAGCACCAGCAGCGAACACCCGAGAACCGGACGACGATGGGCCATCGCCCAATCGCCAACCCCCACCACGAAACGCTGGATGCGACGCCCGACGCGGGGCATCGGCTCGAAGAATCCAAACTGCAGCCCCGCGACGACCCCGATCACCGAGACCAGGAACGCGATCAGCACTCCAGCCGCGGCAAACCAGCCCAGGTCTCGCACCACCTGCATGCGGGCGGTGGCGAGCGCAAGGAACCCGGCTGCAGTCGTCAGCGAGGTGAACAGGCAGGGCCACAGAACCTCTCCGACCCCGTCCCGCACCCGCTCGTACCGCTCCACCACGGGTTGGAGGGAGATGCGGTTGAGCATGTGCACGCAGTCCGCGACCCCGATGATCAGCACCAGGGTGGGCAGGGCCATCGTGACCATGTTCATGTCGCGGTCGAACGCCCCGTACAGGCCCATGGTCATCAGCGCGGCCACCCCCACCACCCCGATGGTGAGCAGGACGGGTGCGAACCGCCCGAACACCAGCAGTAGCAGCAGCAGGATCACGCCATAGGCCGCCGTACCGACCACGACCATGTCGCGGCTCGAGGCCACGTTCAGGGCGGAGAAGATCACCCCGATCCCCGCCTCCGGTACGTGGGTCTCCATTCGCTCGTCGATCTGCTGGCGCAGGTCGAAGAGGATCCCGTCGCGACGGGCGTCCATACCCTCGAAGTCGCCCATCCGTGCCAGCACCAACGCGGTGGTGCCGTCATCGGAGATCAGGCGCCCGCGAACGAGGGGATCCTCCAGGATCCGTGCCCGCAGGGTCTCCTCCTCGGCCTCGCTGGTGGGAATGTCGCCCACCACCGGCCCGATGACCATGGGGGGCGCTTCGTCGATCCCCTCGACCGGCTCCCACCCCTCCTGCACCCGTACGTGGTCCAGGGTTGTGAGGGAAACCACCTCCACCACCCCCTCGGCGGCTGCGGCGGCCTGCGACACCTCGTCGATGCGCCGCAACCCCTCCTCGCTCACCACCCCGTTCGGGTCGTGCACCGCCAGGACCACCACCTCGTCGTTCCCGAACGTGTCCTGGAAGGCCTCGTAGTCCTCCAGCGCGGGGTCCCCTTCCACGAACCAGATGGTGACGGCGTTGTCCACGCCCACCGATCGCGCTGCCAGCGAGGCCAGCACCACGATGGGAACCAGGATCGCGGCCAGCAACCACCGGACCCGCCAGATGGAAGCAGCGGCGTGTTTGCCCGAGGTCATCGCACCTCCTCGACGCGAAAGGCACCATAGACGAAGGCCCGGTCCTGCGAGATCAGCGTCGCCGCGAGATCGGCCAGGGGGTGGAGGCGATCCGAGAGGGAAGCGGGCCGGGAGCGGGGTACGAACAGGTTCCAGTAGGCGAGACGCGCCCCCGACCGACCAGCCCGGGCGAGCGCGGCGAGCAGGGTCTCGGTGTGGTCCTCGGTGAGGTACTCGAAGATGTCCGAGAGGTTGAAGCCGTCGTAGGTGTCCTCCGGCAACCCCTCGAGGTGATCTTCCAGGGAAGCGTGGACCAACTCCAGTCGTTGCGCCACCTCGCCGAGCCGGGCATGTCCACCCTCGGTGAGGTAGGGCGGAAGCCCCTCCTCCGTGAGGAAGGTCCCGGCCAGCATCCACTGCACGTACCCATTGTCGCGCAGGGGCAGCTCGGTGAGCACGTGTCGTGCCCGGGCGACGAGTATGTCGCCGATCGGGCCCTCGACATGGGCGAACTGCTCTGGAGATCGCCCCCGAGCCGCCATCACCCGGCGGGAGAAGAACACCTTGAACAGCGCCCGCCAGCGCCGGTTGTCCCACCGGTCCTCCCAGAAGCGCCGCTGCGCGTACAGGGAGTCGAGCTGGAACCACTTCAGGGTGGTGGACCTCCGGTGGATCAGGGGCAGCACCCGGGTGCGAAAGGTGGCCAGGTAGGTCTCGAACCGCCCGCCACCGAGGATGCCACGAGTCACCAGATCGCGCCGTCCGTCCCAGAAGCCACGCGCGTCCTCGGAGAGGTGGGCCCGCACTGCCTCGTAGAGCCGTACCCGGTCCGAGCCGGGATCGAGGCCGAGCAGGCGCCGGTACTCCGGGTACTCCAGGAACCGGCCTGCGAGCTTGAGCTCGGCGCAGGCGATCTGGGGCATCGACAGGTCCACCGCTGTGACGCGAGCCCCTCTGAGGGCCAGGGCGATGGAGTTGTCCCCAGCGGATGCCACCGAAAGCAGGTGCTGGTCCGGGCCGGGCTCCAACGCCTCGAAGAGCAGGCGCACGTCCTCCCAGCACTGCGCGTAGTTCAAGCGCGCCGCAAGCGGCTGGCGTGCATCGCTCATGGTGCTGTGTCCTTCCACACGCGCCCCGAGGTGCCGTCCATCCCGAGGCGTTCTCCGTCCTCGACCCATTCGAGCAATCCGCGCAGCCCCACCACCGCCGGTAGGCCCAACTCGCGGGCCACCACCGCCGAGTGGGACAGCAGACTGCCGCGCTCCACGAGCACCGCAGACGCGGTCGGGAACAGTGGGACCCATCCCGGATCGGTGCGATGCGCGCACAGGATCCCACCCTCGAGGTCTGGCACCTGGCGCGGGTCGCGCACGACTCGGGCGGGCGCCGTCACCCTCCCTGGAGCGCATGGCGTACCGATCATCTCATCACCGCCAGGCGGCTCCATTTCGGCGGAGGGCCCGACAAATTGGTTCGCCAGGTGGACAGCACCCCAGGTGTAGAACCGCTCACCTGGGGGAGACATCTCTCGGTATTGGGCGAACTCTGCCCGGCGGATCGCGACCAACCCACGCAGATCGGTCGTCGCGGTGGTGCCGCGGGCAAACCCGAGCACCTCCTCGACCGTGAGGTAGAACACGTCGTCCCTCTGGTCCAGGTGACCACCCTGCACAAACCGGTCGCCGAATGCCCTGAAAAGCAGGCGCACAAAGCCGAAAATACGCGTGCGCTCGAAGCGTAGCGACTCTCGCATGGACACCCGCCGCCGCGTCTGATGGAGCACCACCTTGAACCACCTGCGCCGTAGCGCACCGCGTACCCTGCCCCCTGCGAGCAAACGCCAGGCCTCTTCCTCGGCAGCGTGCCGAGAGGTCTGCTCCTGCCCACCAAACTCCCGGACCCGCGACTGGTCGTCACGTGCCCAGGCACGCAGGGTGCCGAGTACGTATTCCGGGGTGTCGCGAAGGCTCGGCGATTCCAACTTCAACTCATCCGGCGACCGGTCACCGTAGCGATCCATCCATCGTTCCCACGGGACGCGGAACGCCTCGTTGCGGAGCGCCTCCTCCAGCACCGCATCGTCGGTGCCGCTTCCCATGAAGGGAACCCGCAAGGCGTCCACGTCCCGCACCAGTCGTGCCAGGGCCATCAGCTCGGTCGCAGGCACCGCGGAGGCGAGGGTCCCCTCGCCGGAGAGCAGGCGGTTGTGGAGCTGCGTGTCCTCGTCGCCGGTGAGGGTCTGGCACCTCTTCTGGAGCATCCGATAGAAGATCATGCAGAAGAAGTCGTTGACCAGTGGGGGGGTCCACCCCCAGAGCAGCTTCTGCTCGATGTCCTCGTATACGGACAGCAGCTGGTCGGCCCCCAGCCGTTCGAGGTCTAGCGCCTTGCATTCGGCCAGGGTGTCGTCGAACACCCGCTGAAACCGCGCCGCATCCCGCTCCAGCCAGGCCAGGCGCCACAGCAGGCGGGCCCCGAGCCGGGCCAACTCCAGCCCCGCCAACCAGCGGGCCCGAGAGGGCGCGCCGGCGTCCTCATCAGACGCCACCTCGGAGACACCCATCATGGTCTCCATGGCGGACCGGTTGAAGGAGAACCCTGGGAGTAGCGACAACACGCGGTACCAGGCGTTGAGGTTGTAGTACACCCTCCCGCGCACGAGCCCGATCATCCGCCGGAAAATCGGTCCGTTGATGCGAATCGTGGCGTCGTCCACGCCCATCACCCGACAGAAGAGCTGGTAGACGATGGTGTAGGCCGCGGACGCGAAGGAGAACGTCAGCGGCGTGGTGATGCCGCTGTAGCTCTCCACGATGTTGGAGTTGTCCCACAGCAGGCGCCGCCCCACCGGGATGGGGATGGTGACCGGCCGGACCTGCAGGAGGAAGAGCGACCCCTCCGCAACGGTGAACTCGACGTCGACCGGAACCCCCAGCGCCTCCTCCAAGCGGAAAGTCCACTCCGCCACGTCGAGGACGCTGGCCTCGTCCAGGGCTGGCTCGGACCGACGGGCATCGGTCACGGCCCGTACGATGGGCTCGGCGTCGCCCAGGACCATCTCCTCGTCCTTGTCCACCACCTCCCGCTCGATGGCACCCTGCCGGTCGACCCTGAAGGTGTCGCAGGGAACCTGTCCCTGCACCACGCCCTCACCGAGGCCCAACCCGGCCGAGATCAAGGCGCGCTCGGGATCCTCGGGGGTGCGGGAGAACACCACCCCGCTCACCTGTCCCGCGACCATGCGCTGCACCACCACCGCCATGGGACCGGTCTCGAGTTGGTGGAGCTTCGCATAGGCCCGGGCCCGCTCGCCGGTGGCGGAGCGCCAGCAGGTCACCACCGCGGCCTGGACCGCTTTGGCGTCCGACACCCCCAACACCGACTCGAATTGGCCTGCCCAGGACGTCTCGGCACTGTCCTCCACCACCGCGGAGGATCGCACCGCGTAGGGACCCGGTCCCAGGCCACCCAGGGCCCGGTCCAACGCCTCGCGAACCGCTCCAGCCGGAGCGGAAGGGGGGTCGGCATCCCCTCCAGAAGCCTTCCAGGCGGCGGTCGTCAACACGAAGAAGGGGGGTACCGGACACGCAAGGCCAGAGAGCCGAGCAAGGCCAGCGCCCTTCCCACCGATCTCATCGACGGGCGCCTCACGTGCAACCAACTCCGCTTGGGTTCGAATCAAGGCGACCACGAGACCCCCCAAGCCACGGTACCGCAAACCAGGAAGGACACCAGCAGCACCAGGGAAGCACCGAGCTCCACCCGCTTGGCGGGCTGGTGCCCCGGCACGGTGAGCAGCCCCGGCAGCACCACCGCCAGGCCCAACACGACCGGCCATGGATCTCGCACTCCGAGGGCGTAGAACAGGCCGGAAACACATCCCCAGGTCGCGACGTAGGTCGCACCGAGCAGCGCCCGCGCCGGTCCCTGACCCAACTCGGTGGTGTAGGAGGGCACGCCGGCATGCTCCTCTTCCGACCGGCGCGTCTTGCGGCCGAACTCGAAGGCAAGGCTACCCAAGGAGGCCACCCCCACGTACCAGAGGTAGGCCCAATCCCAGCGCGCGCCGGCGGCAGCGTACAGGAACACCGCCAGCCCAGCGACCACGGGGTTGTGGGTCACCGCGTACAACACGATGTGCCGGTTCAACCACCGCCCCACTCCGAACTCGTACCTCATGGCGACCGAGAACAGCGCGGCGGCTGCCCATGCCAGGAATGCCCAGCGGCCTAGGAGCGCCGCGAGCACAGCCTGGACCACAATCGCCACGGCACCCACCCGCGCCAGCAGGGGGAGGGTCACCACGCCGCGGGACAGCAGACGGCCCGGGTAGGCGACGATGTCCTCCGCGTAGTCCTTGTGCTCGTCGAAGATGCGCAGGTGGAGAAAGAACAACCACACCACCACCACAGCCGCCAGCGCCAGCCGGTCTCCCCCTCCGAAGGCATGCGCCACCAGAACGGCCGAGCCATGGAACAGGACCACGAGGATCGTGTACACCACCGGTGGGAACCGCTCTCGCAGCCATCCCACGAAGCGCCTGGACCAGGGCGCGTCGGGACCCATCAGAACTCCTTGCCGGTCGCGAGTCTGTCAGCTATCGTGCCGGCCTCTGTGAAGCACCGAGGATCTCCTTGGAAACCGTGTCAACGACGTCCAGGCGTGCCGGTAACGGACCCTCTCACCGTGGGGGCCTGGCGCCTGAACCTGTTGGCTACTTCGGCATCTACGACGAGGGCGAAGGGCTCCTGTCCTTGTACGCCACGCCCATCGACACCGGCACCTTTGCCCTGGCGATGCGGGAGCTGGCTCCGAAGGGCGCTCTCCTCGATGTCACACCCAAATGGGGTGCGTGCGAAGAAGCCACCGAGATCGGTGTCGCACGTATCGCAGAGATGAATGCGCCACTCGAACTGCTCCATACACCCACTCCCGGCGCGTTCGTGTCTCAGCCACCCACCTTGATGGCCGCGCCCCACCATGCGCTGCCGGAGGGGTCGGGGCGGGCGCTTGCCTTCTCACTACAGGACGTGGACCACGGGGTCCTGTACTCACGCGACCGCAATGTGGTTCGCTCGGTCCTCGGCACCTGGCTCGCGAGGACCATCGAACGACTGGTACCTCGTGGCGAGGCCCCGCCTATTCCCCAAGGCACCCTCGATTCGGTGTTGTCTCCCCTACCGCCGCAGGCTTGCCGTCGGGTGCGTCTGGATCGTCGCCCACGGGTCTGGTGCCTGGACGTGAGCGTGATGGTCAGCCACAACGCCGGGCAGCCGGAGGTCGTCGACGAGCTCCGGTGGGTCGGCGGTCCGAACCGTTCCTGGCGCGCCGGCTGGACCTGGTGAATCCGGACCTGTACCTGGTCGGGGAACGAGACCTCCCGGCCCTACGCGAACGTCTACGGGACGCGCGACGGGTGGCCGTGGATACGGAGTTCCACGCCGAACGGCGATACCTTCCCCAGCTCTACCTCGTACAGCTGCACCTGGACGATGACACGACCTGGATCATCGACCCAAGGCAGCCGGGCCACCTTCACGCCATCGCCGAACCTCTGTGCTCGACGGACTGGATCGTGCACGGAGGGACGCAGGACATGCGCCTGCTGCTCCACGCCTTGGGGGCACTGCCGGATCGGGTCTGGGACACCCAGATTGCCGCGGGCCTCCTCTCCGAGGACTTCCCCGCCCCATACGGCACCTTGGTCGGGCGCTACCTGGGCGTGAAGATCGAGAAGCTCGCTACCCTTTCCGACTGGAGCCGCCGTCCCCTCACCCACTCCCAGCTCTCCTATGCGGCCGAGGACGTGCAGCTCCTTCCCCGGCTCTGGGACCACCTCTGGGAGCGGGTGGAGGCCCTCGACAGAACGGACATCGTTGCCGGAGCGTGTGAGGAGGCCCGCGATCGGGTCGTGGACCCACCCCCGATCGACGCCAGCTGGCGCGAGATCGGCGCGGCACGCGCCTTGTCCCCGCAGCAGGCCGCGATCCTCCAGGAGCTGTCCGCGTGGCGCGAAGAAACCGCACGGGAGCTGGACCAGCCCCGCCATTTCATCATGGGCAACGGCATCATGGCAGAGTTGGCACGGCGACAGCCGATCACGCGGGAGAGCCTCGCCGCGAACCGTCGACTCCCAAAGGCCCTGGCGAAGCGGTGGGGCACCGAGATCCTGGAACGGATCCAGCGCGCCTCCCGCCGGCCCGAATGGGCATGGCCCCATCCCATCACCGAGGCTTCGCCCGCCCGGCGCACCGCCAAGTGGCTCGAGTGCTTCGTACGCCTCGCCGGCCACGCCAATGGCTACGCGGTCAGGCTGGTCCTCCCCATGACGCTGGCGGAGGATCTGGCGGCGGACCGCCCGGCCACCCGCGAACTCCTGGCGAACCAACTCGGACCCTGGCGCGACACGTTGATGGGAGAAAGCCTCTGGAAGGCCCTTTCTGGAGAGCTCAGCCTCCAGATCGGACCAGACGACCTGGAGATGGAAACCCGAGGGGACCCGTGACCCCGAAATCCAGTTTGCGCCATTGAGGATCTCACCGACGGTTTGCGAGGTTTCGGCACCACTAAAATTTTTTTCTCACCAGTATCCGGCTAAGGAAGCCGATGCTTCGAGCTTGAAAAAAGTTTTTTTCCGATTTTCCTTGCGGCATCCTGGACACCGCGGCATGATTCGTATGCGGGCCCACTGCCACAGCCCGTCGGATGTGCGAAGGACCTCAAACCTGACCCAACGCTGGAGAATCAACCCATGCTGAACCAGTTCCTCAACGACGAAAGCGGCGCGACCGCCATCGAGTACGGCCTCATCGCCGCCCTCGTCGCTGTCGTAATCATCACCGGCCTGACCGCCCTCGGCACCTCGCTGAACCAGAAGTTCTCCTCGGTGGCCAGCGAAGTCACCGCAGCGACCCCAGGGTAGGCCGCGGGTTCGGAAGGGCGGCCGAATCGGGTCGTCCGACCGCAAAAAAGCAGAAGATGCCGGGCCTCGACGCCCGGCATTTTCATTGGGTACCCCCGCTCCGAATTGCGAAGGAATCCCTTCCCTGACTACCTACGCGCCGTGTTCCCCGTGGGAGCGAGCGACGGGGATCCGCAAAACTCAACTATGTAGCATGATTTTCGCGTCTTTCCCCCAGTCACGCAAATCCCGATTACCATAGAACGTGGACAGGCCGCGCGCTCGCGTGGTCACGGGAGGGGCTTTCATGGCTCGACGCAGAACCGGAGGGCGGGCCCGCGCTGCCATGTTCCTACTGGCATCGCTCGCGTTTGCGGTCGCCTTCACCTTTGTGGTATTCAAGCTCATCCGCGGCTACCAGGACGAACTGGAGAAGGCACAACAGGTGGACGACACTCGGGATGTCGTGGCGGCGGGGAGGGACCTGCACCAAGGCCAAACGCTCACCGAGGAGGACCTGATGATTCACAAGGTCCGCCCCGCGTTCGTACCCGAGACCACCTTCCAGTATCGGGAGGACGTGATTGGACGGGTGCCCCGAGAGCGGATCCTTCAAGGGGAGTTCCTCCGCGAGGAACGCCTCGCCGACCCGGAGTCGGGCGTGGGCCTGAACGCCATCATCCCGCGTGGAATGCGTGCCATCTCGATCAACATCACCGATGGATCCGCGGTCTCCGGGTTCCTCAACCCGGGCAACTACGTCGATATCCTGGTCACCCTGGCAGGGTCGGACCACACGGAGAAGACCGTGACCTTGATCCAAGCCTGTTACGTCCTCGCCGTGGATGACCGCTTGGGCGGTGACTATGGCTCGCGACGGGGCGAGGGTTCGGTCCGCCCGTCCGTCACCCTGGCCGTGACGCCAGAGCAGGCCGAAAAACTGGCGCACGCTCACATCAAGGGCGACGTGACGTTGACTCTGCGCAATGACATAGACGTGACCCAGGTGGAGACACATGGCGCAACCGCTTCACGGTTGATCGGCGAGGCGGGACGCACGGGTATCCCCGTGCGCGAGGTCCGAGCGGCACCAAGGGAAGCCGGCGAGCAGGCGCCGCAGCGCGAGATTGATCTCCGTATCATTCGCGGGAGCCAGATCGAGAAGCGCACTTTCAAGTAGGATGGCTCCCAGCCGGCGGAGGCCCCCCGCCAGCAACCGGACTCCAACCGTCGAGGCTCGTTCATGCCGTTCAGCGCTCGAGCGCAGGACCAGACCGACTGGCTCGACATCGAGGTCGGGAAGAGCATCGTTCTGGAAACCCCCCGCAACGTGACCGCCATTGCGATCACCGACCCCCTGGTGGCAGACGTCGTCCCGCTCGCCGCGGCCAACAAGCTCCAGGTCCAGGGCAAGTCGGTTGGCAGCACGGATCTCGTCGTGCAACTGGCGTCCGGTGCGCCCCCAATCATCTACGAGATCACGGTGCACTACGACCTCTCCGATCTGATCCGACGGATCGATGCCATCGTCGGGGGCGAGCCCCCGCGGGTGTACCCACTCAAGGAACGCATCGTCGTCGAGGGGCCAGTGGAGGATCTGGAGACCCTGGAACAGGTCGCCCTGGTTGCCAGCATCTACGATGAGAAATTCATCAACCTGATGACCGTGCGTGGCGACCACCAGGTCCAACTCGAGGTGGTCTTCGCAGAGGTCTCACGCTCCGCGCTGCGCGAGATCGGAATGAACTTCCTCTGGGGCAACGACAGCCGGGGCGCTGGCATGCAGGGGCCGAACATGAATTCGAGCACCTCCGTTGCCAACCCCGACATCAACGGCCTGATCAACGGCGGCAATATCTTCGGCGCCGCGGCCGGCACCTTCCAACTCGCCACCTACATCAGCCAGATCGAGCTGGCGGCCGTCCTGTCGATCATGCAGGACTACAACCTCTCCAAGATCCTCGCGCAACCCACCCTCGTCGTGTTGTCTGGTCAGCAGGGTGAGTTCCTCGCCGGTGGAGAGATCCCCATCCCGGCCCCCTCGGGCTCTGGCGGGGGCATCAAGATCGAGTACAAGGAGTACGGCATCAAGCTGGTCTTTGTGCCAACCGTACTGGGCGGCGACGTCATCGACATGCGGGTGTACGTCGAGGTGTCCGAGCCGGACTTCGCGGGGGGCACGCGGATCACCGGGATCGAGGTCCCGGGCTTCATCACTCGGAAGGGAAAAACACACCTCCGCATCGACAATGGGATGACGTTCGCGATGGCGGGGATGCTGTCCGAAACCACCACCTATTCGCGCGCCGAGGTGCCGGGCCTGGGCAGGATTCCCATCATCGGCACCCTCTTCCGGTACACCAAACACTTCCGGGACGAGAACGAGCTGATCATCATCGTCACACCTCGCCTGGTTCGTCCGCTCGGCCCCGGCGAGGTACCGGCTCCTCCCGGGACCACCGAGAACAACCACCCCACCGACATCGAGCTGTTCCTTCTCGGGATGGACCGCAAGGCCGGGTCCCGGACTGCCAAGCCGACAGCGGACGTCGGTCTGCAGCGGTAGGAGGGCGCACACTTGAGAACAGTCGGTTCAGGTCGGGCGGTCGCATCCGTCGTTCTCGTAGGGTTGGACCCGGAGGCGATGGGGCTGGTAAGAGAGACGCTGGCCGCCGAGGCCGTATTGCCCTCCTCCTCCATCTCCTACGCGGACGCGGTCGAGGTGGTCAAGCGCTCCCGACCCGACGTCTGCATCGTGGGAATCGGGCGGTCGCTGGACGCCGCGTTGGCACTGGCGCAGGCCCTCACCAAGGAGGCACCACACGTCACCCTGGTGGCGCTCGCAGCCTCCAGCAGCGCCGATGTCATCTTGTCGGCCATGCGGGTCGGGTACAAGGAGTACGTCGTCCTGCCGAATGACGCCGCGCGCCTCCGCCAGGTGGTGCACGACGCCGCATATGCGCCCATAGACGATGACGAGAAGGGACTCGTGATTGCAGTCACGGGCTCCAAGGGCGGGGTCGGGACGACGCTCATCTGCACCCACCTCGCAGCAGAGCTGGCAGCGATCCACCGGGTCATCTGCATAGACATGGACTTCTCCATGGGCGACGCGGCGACGATGCTCGACCTCACTCCCAAGGACAACCTGGTCGACCTCCTCCCGCGGGCGGATCGTATGGACGAGCGGATGCTCACCGGGTCGATCTCCGTACACCGCAGCAAGGTCCACGTCCTCGCACAGCCCAACGACCTCGAGAAGCAGGAGGGGGTCAACCCGGATGACGTCTACGCCATCGTCCGCGCGGCGGCAAAGGGGTATCAGTACGTGCTCATCGACGTGGGCATCCACACCGACGCCGCAGCGGAGATCTGTTTCGGTGTGGCGGACATCATCGTCCTCGTGGCCACCCCGGACGTGATCGCGGTCCGGGATGCCTTCCGGCGCCTGAAGCTGTTCGAACGCATGGGCATCGAGAAGGAAAGGGTCCGGCTGGTCGTAAACCGAAGTCGCCGAAACTCCTTCGTTACGCTGGACGACATCCAGCAAAACCTGCAAATTGGAGTGAGCGCGTCAATCTCTGACGATTCCAAGACGGTGGACTCTGCCATCAACGAGGGAAAGCTCCTGCGCGAAGTAAGCCGAAAATCCGAGGTTGCCAGGGACATCTCCTCCATGGTGGCAATCGTGACCGAGGATTATGACGAGGAGCTGGACGATGACCCCTCGACAAGTGGCGGAGGCTTTTTCTCCAGTTTGTTCGGCAGGTAGAGGAAGGTAGACCATGGGCGGTACCCGACTGATCGACCGCGTCCGAGGCGCACAGAGCAGGTTCCGCAACGAGACTGGCACCAGCAGTGTCGCGTTTCGTGCGGACACCAAGGAATTCGAGCGGATCAAGAAGGAGTTGCAGGACGAGCTGATCGAGTCCCTCGACTTCGAGCAGGTCGGGCAGACGCCACGCGAGGAGTTGGCGGACCGGTTGCGCGTCACCCTCACCGAACGGGTGGAGACCCGCCAGCTGCCGCTCAACCGCATGGAGCGGGAGCGCCTGGTCGAGGAGATCCTCGACAACATCCTCGGGCTCGGGCCCCTGGAGCCACTACTCCGGGATCCCGAGGTCTCCGACATCATGATCAACGGGCCGAAGGTGGTCTACGTCGAGCGCAAGGGCAAGCTGGTCAAGACCAACGTGACCTTCAACGACCAGAAGCACCTCATGCAGATCATCGACCGAATCGTCGCCGCGGTGGGCCGCCGCATCGACGAGACCACGCCGATGGTCGACGCCCGAATGGCCGACGGCTCGCGATTCAACGCCATCATCCCCCCACTGGCGCTCGACGGTGCCTGCGTCTCCATCCGTCGGTTCGGTACGGTGCCGATCCACGCCGAAGACCTCGTCGCCCTGGGCTCGGTTCCGCGCCCCATCCTGGAGGTGCTGCGAGGTGCGGTCCGCTCGGCCCTGAACATCGTGATCAGCGGCGGAACCGGCTCCGGGAAGACCACGCTCCTCAACGTGCTGTCCTCCTTCATCCCATCCGACGAGCGCATCATCACCATCGAGGACTCGGCAGAGCTCCAACTCCAGCAGGAGCACGTGGTGCGCCTCGAGACGCGCCCGCCCAACCTCGAGGGGAAGGGCATGGTGACGCCCCGCGACCTGGTCCGCAACTGCCTGCGAATGCGGCCCGACCGCATCATCCTGGGCGAGGTTCGTGGCGCTGAGGCCATCGACATGCTGCAGGCGATGAACACGGGCCACGATGGCTCGCTGGCCACCGTCCATGCCAACTCCGCCCGAGACGCGTTGGCTCGGTTCGAGACCATGGTGGGCATCGGCATGCCAAACATGTCCGACAAGTCGATCCGGGAGACCATTGCCCGCGCGCTCGATGTCATCGTCCAGGTCGACCGGCTCTCGGACGGCAGCCGACGCATCATCTCGGTGACCGAGGTGACCGGCATGGAGGGTCCGGTCATCACCACACAGGACATCTTCGTCTTCGAGCAGAAGACGATCGACGAGAACGGAAAGGTGCGTGGCGTGTTCCGGGCCACGGGCGTACGACCCCGATTCGCGGGGCGACTAGCCTCCAACGGGATCCGACTGTCGCCCGAGCTCTTCCGCTACGAACAGGAGGTCTAGCCTCGTGCCGGCGGTCATCAACATCATCATCATGGCGGTCGTGTTCACCGCCATTCTCGCCATCTCCCAGAGCCTGTACTGGGCATGGATCGTCAGGAGGGAGGCCGAGCAGAGGGAGATCGCACGCAGGCTCGGCACCATGGCCGAGGACCAGTTCTCGGACCTGTTCCGCGATCATGCCGCGGATGCCGCCGCCCAGGCGCTTGGCGGCCTGGGATTGCACCTGCAGGAAACCCTCGACCAGGCCGACTCCCAACTGATGGTGGGGTCGCTGCTGCTGCGGATGGCCGCCATCGGAGGCGTGGGCGCGCTCCTGGCGCTGCTCCTGATCGGGCCGGTGGGCGTACTGCTCGGCCTGGTTCTGGCCATTATTCCGTACTTCCTGCTCCGCCGACAGGGCAAGGCCCGTGCCAGGAGGCTGCTGGAACAGCTTCCCGACGCGCTCGACCTCATGGCCCGCTCCCTGCAAGCCGGTCTCGGCCTGAACGATGCCTTCCGCATGTGTGCCGAGGAGATGCACCTCCCGGTGGCGGCCGAGTTCGGACGGGTGTTCGAGGAGGTCCGCTTTGGTCGTGACCACCGCGAGGCGCTCAACAACATGGTGAAGCGCAACCCCGCCCTCTTCGACCTCCGGCTCTTCGTCTCCTCGGTACTCCTTCAGCGAGAGACTGGCGGCAACCTGATCGAGATCCTCGAGAACATCTCCAACACCATCCGCCAGCGCTTCCTGTTCGATGCCAAGGTGAAGGCGATGACCTCAGAAGCAAAGTTCTCAGCGTACATCCTGGGCAGCATGCCGATCATGGTGGTCCTGCTCATCGCGCTGTCCAACCCCCAGTACCTCAGCCCCTTGGTGGAAGACAGCCTCGGCAACATGATGGTATTCTACTGCATCTTCTCCTACGGCTTGGGGGTCTACCTGATGCGGTTGATGTCCCAGGTGGAGGCGTAGGCCATGTCCCCGCTCATGATCGGCGTCATCTTCGTCGGAGCAGTCATCATCGGTGGCATCGGCTACAGCGCCTACGCCTTCCTCAACCCCGGCCGTTCCGCTGCGGATCGTCTCGAGGATCTCACGGGTGGGCCGAAGGCCGAACGCGACATCGTCGGCGAACGCATCGCGGAGCGGCTCGCCCGACTCGCCCAGCCTGAAAGCGAGGAGGAGCAGAACATCCTCCGGCAGAAGCTGGTGCAAGCGGGGTACCGCAACCGACACGCTCCCCAGGTGTTCAACGCCGTCCGGGTCAGCGCCTCGCTACTCATTCCCCTGCTGCTGGCGCCCTTCGCCGCCACCTGGTCCCTCACCTACATGGCTTTCGCCGTCATCGTCGGCGCAGCGGCGGGCTACTACGGCCCCCTGGTGGTGGTGAACAACATCATCCAGAACCGACAGCTTCGGATCGTGCGACCCCTTCCCGATGCGCTGGACCTGCTGGTGACCTCGGTCGAGGCCGGCCTGGGGCTGGACGCCGCTTTCCGGCGGGTCGCGGAAGAGCTCGAGACCGCCGCCCCAGACCTCGCCTTCGAGTTCCAGATGGTCAACCACGAGATCTCGGCCGGGTTCACCCGCATCGATGCCTTGCGTCGCCTGCAGGAGCGAACCGGCCTCGACGAGGTGAAGAGCCTGGTGAACATGCTCACCCAGGCCGAGCGCTTCGGGACCTCGATCGCCCGTTCCCTACGGGTCCACTCCGAGGTGACCCGTCAGAAGCGGATGTCGAAGGCCGAGGAAGAGGCCGCCAAGATCTCCCCGAAACTCACGGTGGTGATGATCCTGTTCCTGCTCCCGTGCCTCATGATCGTCCTGCTCGGCCCCGCCGTCGTGAACGTGATGAACAGCAGCCTGCTGAAGTAGTGGCATGCGTCGCGCGATGGTCCTCCTCCTGACCCTCCTGGCCCTCGGCTGTGCGCCGAGGAACAAGGTGATCGAGGAGATGCCCGCCTGGCGAACCGAGGAGGGCAAGCGCACGCTGCGCCACGAGTTGGTGGAGTCCCTCATCGACAGCGGCGCTACCCAGGAGGCCCTGCTGTTGATCGCCCAGATGCGCGAGGAAGGAGAATCCGACCCGGTACTCGACCTGTACCACGGACAAGCCCTCGCTCGAGAAGGCTTCGCTGCCGAGTCCGAGCGAATGCTCCTCCAGTACCGGAAGTCCGCCCCCCGCGATGCGCGGCCGCTGAAGACCCTGGGCGTGATCTACGCGGAGAGTGAGCGAACCCCGGAGGCCATCGCCATACTGCGGAAGGCAGTAGCCCTGGACGACGGGGACGCAACGGCGTGGAACAACCTGGGGTTCTTGCTCCTCTCCGAAAAACAATATCCCGAAGCGCAGGAAGCCCTCCAACAGGCGGTCGCACTCAACGGATCCGAGGCGCGGTACCGGAACAACCTCGGCTTCGCGCTGGCAGCCAACGGCCACTATCGGGAGGCATTCGAGGCCTTCCAGAGCATAGGCGCACCCGAGATGGCCCACCACAACGTCGGGGTGGCCTACGAGTTAGCTGGCGATCAGGCTGCTGCAGTCCGCCACTACGAACAGGCTTTGGAGTACAATCCCAACCACACCGCCTCCATGGAGGCGATCGAGCGACTGGAGTCGGTCGAGGAGGAGAACGAGTGATGGTGACCAGGTGCCCGGGTAGCGTGCTCGCAGTCTCGCTCTTCCTGGTCCTGGGGGCATGTAGCGGCGCTGCTTCGCGGCACCTCCAGTACGACTACGGAAGAGCATTCACCGCAACCACCACGGCGCAAGCGGACCTCACCCGTCCGTCCGTTGTCAACCTGGAGCACCCTCTCCAGGGAGTGGAGGCACAGGCCATCCGCCTGCGGGTCGAGGAGTCCACCACGGACGTGGAGTCAGGTGACGCGACGCTCGAGCAGTAACCGGCGGCCCAACCCCCGGGAAAGCGCCCCACGAACCAGGCCATGAGCCAGCAAGAACGACGTAAACCCGCACCAGCGGCACTCGTCTTGGGTGTGTTCGCCGGTATTCTCGCAGCGATCGCGGTTCTCCCCACTGCCATTCCGCTCACGATGCGCCTGGCGTACGACGAGCACACGACGGCGGTTCGCCATGTGAACACGGCCGCCACCTTTGCGGCCCAACTCATGAATGCCGACGGCTCCGTACCTCAGGGCACGCTGGAGAAGGCCCAGGTCGATCATCTGCATGTGGTCTCCCCGGACGGCCTCCTGGTCTTCCAGGACGGGTCCCTGCTCCCACCCGACATCATGGAGCAGGTGTGTGGGGCCGAAGTGGCGAGCCTGGCATTGCGGTCCGCGGATGGCCAGCAATGGGCGACATCCTGCGTCACCTCGGACGGCTTCCAGGTGGTGGCTGCCTGGCGCCCGCCGCAGGGTGCAGCGACCGAGATGGTCGTGCTGGTTCTGGCACTGGCGCTGATCGTCGGTATCGTCACCGCGCTGGGCGTCTTGCGACTGCTCGCTCCGCTCTCCAGGGTGTCACAAGCCCTGGATCGGGTTGGCGCCGGCGAGCACGGGGTGAGGCTCTCCGCCACCGGCATGTCGGAGCTCGATGAGTTGGTGGAACGGCTCAACGCGGCCGCCGAATCCCTGGAGCTGCGAGAAAGAGAGTTCCTCTCCCACATCCAGGCGATCCAGGAGATGGCACGCATGGTGGCGCACGAGGTGCGCAACCCCCTTCAGAGCTTGGAACTGCTCACCAGCCTCATCGTCTCGGAGGAAGACGAGGAAGAGCGTATGGAGCTCGCACGCTCGATCCATCAGGAGATCCGTGCCCTGGACATGGTTGTGGACCGCGTCCTCCGCCAGGGGGTCGCGGGTGGGCGGGGTATGAGCCTCCAAAAGACCTCCCAGTCCCTCAGGCCGCTGATCAGCCAGGTCATGTCCCTTCGCGGTCCAGAGGCCAAGGCGCAGGGCATTACCCTGGAAGTGGGCACGGTCACTGACACCAGGGTCGAAATGGACCAGGCACTCCTTGGGCGCTCCATCGAAAACCTGGTGCTCAATGCCATGCAGGCCGTACCTCCCCATCGGGGCAGAATCCGGGTTTCGGCAGAGGTGGAGGACAACCACCTGTGCGTTGTGGTAGAGGACAATGGCCCTGGTGTCCCAAGCGCCTTCGGCGACCACATCTACGAGCCGAACGTGTCCGGACGCACTGGCGGAACTGGCCTGGGACTTGCCCTGGTCCGGGGAGTCGT
Organism: Deltaproteobacteria bacterium; assembly: GCA_019307545.1. Lineage (GTDB taxonomy): Bacteria > Myxococcota_A > UBA796 > UBA796 > JAFDJI01. Next base: position 18,600 of record JAFDJI010000080.1, read on the forward strand.
GGAGGCGCATGGTGGTCACATCGAGCATGACCGTTCTTCCTTGGGCGGCGCGCGATTCAAGGCCAGGATCCCGTTGAGTGAGAGCGAGGTGGAAGTTGGCGGATAGCGAACTGCGCATCTTGGTGGTCGACGACAACCGTTCCGCTGCGGACGCCCTGGCACGGGTACTCCGAAAGCAGGGGGACCAGGTGACGGCCGTCTACGACGGAGCAACCGCCATCGAGCATCTTCAGGCGGATCCGCCCGACGTGATCCTGACGGACTTGAAGATGGAGCCCGTGGACGGCATGCAGGTTCTCGAGTCCGCTCGTGCCCTTCGGCCGCCGGTGGAGGTGATCGTGTTCACCGCCTACGGGGCGGTGGACGTCGCTGTGCGGGCAATGCGAAAGGGCGCACGCGATTTCCTCACCAAGCCCGTGACCGTGGACCAGGTGGGCCGGCGGTTGGACGACCTGCGGCAGGGTGAGCACGACGTGGTGTACACCGATGATGGGAAGCTGCCCTTCATCGCGCACTCCATCGAGGCCCAGCGGCTGCTCGACGAGCTGAACAAGGCCGCTGGCGTGCCCTCTCCGGTGTGGGTCGAAGGCGAAATCGGGTGTGGACGCGGCTACGCCGCCCGCAAGCTCCACGAATTCGGGGGCAAGGAAGAACCCTACGTCGTCTACGACGTCGCGCGGGCGACCGAATGGCCCCCAGACGGGACGGTACTCCTCGCCAACGTCGACGACCTTCCGGACGACCTGCAGCGCAAGCTCTACCGACGGCTGCAGTACGTCCCCGAAGGCGTGCGGCTCCTGGCGACCGCGGGCACGGACGGGCGCCGGATGGTGGCAGAAGGGCGACTCCGCCAAGAACTCTACTATGCCCTGGCAGTCGTGGTCGTGACCGTCCCACCGCTGCGCCATCGCCGCGCCGACATCGTGCCCCTCGTGCAGATGAGCCTGCGGCACTTCTCCGAGCGCTACTCCCGTACCCGCCCCGAGCTCACCCCCACCCAGATCAAGCGCCTTGAAGCGCACTCCTGGCCCGGGAACATCCGTGAGCTCCGGAACCTCGCCGAGCGGGCAGTGGTGATGGGGGTCGGCGCCTTCGAGTTGGAGGTCATCGATGCACCCCCGGCGGGGCTGCCCAAGCTGGAACCTGGCTTCAACCTATCGAACTACCTCGAGAGCGTGGAGCGCCAGATCCTGGTGGAGGCCCTGCGCAAGGCCGAGGGCGATCGGAACAAGGCAGGGAAGCTCCTCGGGGTCGAACGAAACACCTTGCGATACAAGCTCAACAAGTACGGGCTACTCGACCGGTAGCGCGAAGTCCCCGCTGCCGGTCCAGCGGCACAGGGGAAGGCGAGTACGGCA
>JAFDJI010000516.1 GCA_019307545.1 Deltaproteobacteria bacterium
CCGATCCTGGCAGTGGGGCTGGCCGCGGCGTGGCAGATCCGGCGCCTGGCCGGCCTGACCCGTGCGGCCCTCCTGGTCACCTTCACCGGTGTCGTGGTGGTGCTCTACGACGGGGGCGATTGGATGCGCCACGGTCGGCTGCTGTCACCCTTCGTCCCCATGATCGCGATGGCATGCGTACCCGGGCTCATGGCGCTGTTCTTCCGGCCCATGGATGTCGGCCGGACCCTGCTCGTGGGTCCCGCGCGGCGGCTGGTGTGGCTCTTCGTCATTGGCTTCGGGGCGATCCAGATCCTCTTCTGGCAGGAAGCGCTGCGACACCCGCCCTTCCCGATGTCTGTGGTCACCGAGACCACGCAGATCTTCGCGGGCGTGGGCCCTGCGATGTGCGGTGAGCCCGGACTCGCGGTGGCCTCGCCCGATGTCGGCGGCCTGCTCTACGACGACCCCATGCACCGGGTGACCGATCTCGCGGGCATCACCGACGCCGAGGCCGCACGTGCCGGGGGGCGCTCCTACTGGGTGGAACGGCTGGCTCGGGATCGCCCACAACTGGTGCTGGTCCATGGGGTCTGGGTGCCCCGCACCGGCCTGGACGACGGCGCGATGGTGGAGGCGGGCTACCGGTTGCTGTGCCGGCGATCGGGCACCCCGGGGCCCTCCGAGACACGGTTTCCACCCAGTGTATACCGGCGTCTGGACTGCGATAGGCCCGTTCCGCCCGACGCCATGGACGCGCTGGACGCCTGGTGCGCGCGGCCGCGCTGACCCCGGGCCGACGCAGACACCTTGCCGGCACCGACCACCCGAGTCTCCCGGGTTAATTCAACCCCATGAGCAAGCGCTCCCCGAGCCGGATTTCACGCCTTGCACGCCTGGGAGGGCTCACGGGCCGGATCTCGTCGTCCTACATAGGCGGACGGGTCCGGGCCGCGTTCCGGGGTCGGGAGCAACGAAAGGAGGCGCTCGACCGCCTGCACGTGGACAATGCGGAGTTGGTGGTGGAGACACTCGGCCGGCTCAAGGGCGCTGCGATGAAGGTGGGGCAGTCCATGGCGATGGCGGCCCAGACCCTCGATCTGCCCGAGGACGTGTCCAAGGTGCTGGGGCAGCTCCACGCCAAGGCCGAGCCGGTGCCCTTCGACGACATCCGCGAGAGCGTGGAGGCGGAGCTGGAGAAGCCGCTCGAGGACGCATTCGCAGCGTTCGAGCCTCGACCGATCGGCACCGCCAGCCTCGGACAGGCACACGCCGCCCGTCTTCCCGATGGAACCGACGTGGTGGTGAAGGTGCTCCATTACGGCGTGGAGCGGAGCGTGGACACCGACCTGCTCGCCCTGAAGACCGTGTTCCTGGGCAGCCGCATGTTGCGGCGGGAGCGCGCCGAGGTGGATGCGGCCTTCGACGAGGTGCGTGACCGGCTCTCGGAAGAGCTGGACTACCTGCAAGAGGCGGCCAACATCGCCACTTTCCAGCAGATCTATGGCCAGGATCCGCGGGTGCACATTCCTCGGGTGCATCCCCACTGGTGCACCGAACGCGTCCTCACCATGGACCGGATGGTGGGGGAGCCCCTGGACACATTCCTGGAGCAAGCGACCCCCGCGGCCCGGCAGCGTGCTGGCGTCACCCTCGCCAACCTCTACTACGAGATGGCCTTCCGGCACCGCACCCTGCACGCCGACCCCCACCCCGGCAACTACCTGTTCGACCCCGAGGGTCACGTCAGCCTGCTCGACTTCGGGTGTGTGAAGCGCTTCGACGAGTTCTGGATCGCCAACTACGCGCACGCCGCGCTCTCGGCCCTCGACGGCGACCGGGAAGGGCTGCTCGAGTACGTGCGACGCATCGACGGGTGGCACGGGAACAGGCCCGGGGCGGCCGACGTGCTGTGGCACTTCGCCGATACGCTCTCCCAACCCTACCGCGCTGGGCAATACACCATCGGCGACCACCAGGACTCCATCATCGACCGCCTGAAGCCCATCATCGCCGAGATGGTTCGCTACCCCGAGCTCACCATCCCACGGGACATCATCTACCTGCACCGGTCCCTGGGCGGCCTGTACGCTATTGCCAGGCGCTTGGTGGTGACCTCGGACTGGGGCGCCCTGCTCCGCAAGCACGCTTCCTACGCCATCGCACGCGCGGAAGGCCGCCTCTCGGCGTGACGGGCTTGTGACTTCCCACTTCTGCGGTCCATACTCTGTGCATGGGTACGGAAGGAGAGGAGCAGGGCCCGGAAGACGAGTGTCAGCTCGAAACGGTGATGGGAATCGCCCGCGCCGTCGGGTCCACCCTGCACATCGACGCGCTGCTCCAGGTGGTGATGGAGAAGGTCACCACCCTGGTGGATGCGGACCGCTCCACCCTGTACATCGTCGACCGGAAACGCGACGAGCTGTGGTCCAAGGTGGTGCAGGGCGACGAGGTGAAGGAGATCCACCTCCGCATCGGGGAGGGGATCGCCGGATGGGTCGCCAAGACCGGTGATGGCATCCTGCTCCAGGACGCCTACCGGGACGCCCGCTTCGACCAGAGCTGGGACCAGGACAGCGGCTACCGCACCCGTTCCCTGATCTGCGTGCCGCTGCGCAACAAGGACGACCGGGTCGTCGCGGTGATCCAGTGCCTCAACAAGGCCCATGGTTTCTTCACCGACCACGACCGGGAGTTGCTGCGCGCAGTGGGCGGTCAGGTGGGGGTCGCCATCGAGAACGCCTTCCTCTATGAGGAGCTACTTGCGCGAAACGAGGCCCTTCGGACCGCGGAGACGCAGCTCACGCAGGCCAACGCGGAGCTCGAGATCCTGTACGACGTGGAGCAACGCACCACCCGATCCCGGGATGTGGAGGACCTGATCCGCATCGCGTTGCAGCGCGTGTGTCACCACCTGCAGGCCGATGCGAGTGCCATCCTCCTCGTCGAGGGCGAGGGCAAGCGCGGCCGGATGCACACCCACATCGGGCACACCGCCACCCTGCACCAGCAGCCGATCTCGGAGGGCATCACCCGCATCCTGCTGGAGCGCCTGCGCGCACCGATGCGGATCTCCCGCGAAGTGGTGGACGCCGAGACAGCCGATGCGCTCGCCGCGGCCACCGAGAACATCGAGATCCGGGAGATCCTCTCCACCAGCCTGTTCGTCCACAGGCGGACCATCGGGGTGCTGCAGGTGGTGAACCACGGGCTGGGCGAGGCGTTCGACGACTCGCTACTCCGGCTGGTGGCCCTCATCGGCACGCAGGTGGCTCGCGGAATCGAGCTCCAGCGGGCCCGAGCCGCCGAGGAGCAGGCCGAACGCCTCAGCCTCCTCGGACAGGCGGTGAGCGCCATCCTCCACGACCTGCGCACCCCGATGGCTGCCGTCGATGGCTACGCCGCCCTGATGGTGGAGGCCGAGGATACGGCGGAGCGCGAGGACCTGGAGGAACGCATCCGGCGCGCGCTGGAACACATGGAGACGATGACCCGCGAGGTGTTGGACTTCGCCCGAGGGGAACGGGACATCCTGGTGGGCAACGTGCACCTCAACCGGTTCATCGAGGAGGCCCGGGAACTGTTGGATCCAGAGCTGGCGCAGTTCGGGGTGGAATTGGTCATCAAGGACCGCTACCGGGGATCGGCGCGATTCGACCGGTGGAAGGTCATGCGGGTGGTGACCAACCTCGCCCGCAACGCCTGCCAGGCGATGGCCGGGGGCGGCGCCCTGGTGTGGACCATCGACCAGGACCGCGGATGCGGGGGCGGCTCTTCGAGTTCTTCGCCACCCACGGGAAACAGGAGGGAACAGGGCTCGGGCTCGCCATGTGCAAGCGCATCATGGACGCACACGGCGGCACCATCGAGTGCATACAATCCACCCCACAGGGGTCCACCTTCCGGGTCCGCCTGCCGCCGTAGCCGCCGCGGGTCCCGGGCGTGGTGGAGGCGACCGGATTCGAACCGACGACCCCCTGCGTGCAAAGCAGGTGCTCTCCCAGCTGAGCTACGCCCCCACGCTCAAGAGAGGATGGTGGGCCCAGGCTGATTTGAACAGCCGACCTCGCGCTTATCAGGCGCGCGCTCTAACCAGCTGAGCTACGGGCCCCAAACCATCCGCCAGGCGTTCCGGAGGGACCCTCCGGAGACGCCATCCTCCTTATGGCCACCTCCGAGGGGCGTCAACCCCAAACGACGCGAGGCGACGCACCCGCGCCGCCTCGCTGAGGCTGAGGACCGCGAAGCCCCCCAACTGCCACGTTTTCCTAGGGGGCGGACCGAACGTTGAAGAAGTGCACCTCACGCGGCAAGACGACGGCCAGGGTCTTGCCGTTATCCGAGCTCTCGACCTGCTCGGCCGCACTCGGTGTGGCCAGCGAGGAGGTGATCTCCCCGGTGTAGCCATCCACGGTCAACAGGGCCCCAGCCCCGTTGGCCTTCTCGACCATGACCGCGGCCTGCCCGAGCATGCCCATCACGTCGAGGGTCACGATGGACCCCTCGACCTCGGTGGTCCACCGGATTGCGCCATCCTCCTCGATGCCTTGGAGGGTCGAGGAACCCGTGAGCGTGGCGTAGAGCACCTGGGCCGCCATGTCCCAGACCACCAGGTCGGCACCCTCGGCGATGTTCTCGTACCCGTCCTCGGTGACCTTGACCACGTCGCCGTTGGCGACGAACACCCTGCCATCGCTGCGATCGGCGGTGAAGGATGCGCCCTGGCAGAGATCGTCGGGAACCTCGGTGGTGACCGCGTCGGTGCCATTGCTCCAATCGACCCGGCAGGGGTTGTCGGCGAGCATGGCCACGCCATCGTCGTAGATGCTCCCTTCGAGCACCCCGGGACCGCCAAAGTCGTCCGTGCCCCAATCCCAGACCCGGTCCGGGTAGGTCACGTGCGCGCCCATGTCGGAGATGACCAGCACGGCGTTGTCTCCGAACAACTCGGTGGCGTCGACGACCCGCTCGTCTTCGGTCGGGAAGTTGTAGTCCTCGCCAATGGTCCCATCATGGACCATGACGCGGCACGTGGTGCCGAACATCCCGACCACACCGTCCACCCCGTCCGTGTTCAGCGCCACGCCCCGGCTGGCCACCGCGAGCTCGGACTGATGCTCGAAGTTCACTGCCGAAGTGGTGCAAGCGGAGGCGCCTACCACGACGAGCCCCAACCATAGATTGCGCATGTGAACCCTCCCTGAACGGTCACCTGTGGAGTTTACCTCCGTTGACAGAATGATGATGTAGCAAAATGTAATGGGCCACGCGCGTGCACCCGCGCTGGTCGCCGATCAATACGGCGCCCACGGGAAAAGGCGGCCGGGAGGAAACCCCAGCCCAGCCCCGTTCCGCACCACCCCCCGCCGGCCGTCGCCGCCGACCGGTTTCGGAGCATCAGCCCCGGGGCCCTCCCGTGTCGGGGTCAGGGCCCCTCGAAGTTCCCGAACCCGTCCTTGCAGTAGTCGCTGTCTTCCGCGTCCGTCTTCCCATCCTCGTCGTTGTCGATGTCGTCGTTACACGCGTAGGCCAGGTTGAAGCCGGTCTCGTCCTGGCTGGTCTGGTTCGGCAGGCAGTCCGGGTCCTTGCCGTCGATCCAGCCATCCCCGTCGGAGTCGGCGCCATCGTTGCACTGCGTGGGGGTCTGGTCGGCACGCACCACGCTCTCGCTGGCCAGGAAGCCGTCCGGGGCGTAGTCGAGGGTCGAGTTCCAGCAGTTGGGGTCCTCGGCGTCGATACGCCCATCCGCATCGTTGTCGAGGCCGTCGTAGCACTCGGTCACCATCGGGTACTCCGACGGCTCGAGGAAGTCGCGGTTCTCGCTGTTGTGGGGCGGTAGCTCGCAGTCGGGGTCCAGGGCATCTATGTAGCCGTCTTCGTCGTTGTCGAGGCTGTCCGAGCAGCGGGTGCCATAGCTGGGAGGGACCTCGGACTGCGCGTCGGCACCGACGACGAAGCAGTAGAGGTCTTCGGAGTCGACGTCGAAGTTGCCGTCGTTGTCGGCATCGTCGTTGCACTGGGTGCCCAGGAAATCATCATCCTCGGCATCGTCGCCCTTGGTGCAGGCCGGGTCGCCGCTGTCGATCCATCCGTCGCCGTCGTTGTCGAGACCGTCGCTGCAGGTCCAGATGTCTGCCCCTTCCTCCTGGGCATAGGGGTCGGCCTCCGGACACTCCCCGTCCAAGACGTCCACCCAGCCGTCGCCGTCGTTGTCGAGGCCGTCGGCGCAGTTGCTCTCGGCGTCCCATCCGCGCTCGCACTTGCCGTCCGCGGCGTCGATGTCGCCGTCGTCGTCGTTGTCGAGGCCGTCGTTGCAGGTATAGGTCGAGGTGGCGTTCTCCTCCAACCCCGAGCCACCGAGCCCGCTGTTGCAGTCCGGGTCACGGAAGTCAGTCCACCCGTCTTCGTCGCCATCCAGACAGTCGGCACAGTCGTCGCCGTCGTCCAGGGGGTTGTTCCACGAGGGGAAGGTGAGGTCGCCGGTCACGTAGGACACCACCAGCGGACCCGCGTCGGTCTCGACGCGATAGTCGGTGACCCGAAGCACCTCGATGAGCATGAAGCTGGCGTTGTCCTCGAAGGTCCCCAGGAAACCGAATCGCAGGGCGGTGTTCTCGCCCGACCACTCGGCGTTCGGGGTGGGGAACTGGTACAGGACGTCGTTGGGGACACCCACGTAGGAGCGCCCGGTGCCCGCATCGCCGCGGTGAGGCGGTCGCCGTCCGGCGTTAGCAGGTCGTCCGGGATGGGCTCCCAGGAGAAGACGATGCCATTCTCGTCCAGCCACGCCTCTCCATCGCCGTCCTCGTCTCCACAGTCCGCGAGGTTGCTGACCGCCCACGCATCCTGGTCGTCGAAGCCGCTTTCGGCGCGCACCAGCATCGACGGCGGGAAGGTGAGGGCGTAGTCCGACAGCCCAAGGTCCGTCTGCGCCTGCGGATCGGAGATGTCGAGGAGGATGTCCGAAGACCCGAAATCGTCCTCCCCGATGAAGAAGTTCTCCTTCACAGGCCAGTCAGCGCTGTAGCTGAAGTTGAAACCCTCCTCCGCATCCCGGCCCTCGCAGAACTGGAGTCGGGCGCGGTCGTAGTACCGGATGTCCACGCCCGTGCAGGTGCGCGACTCCGCGTCCTCGGGGGGCAGGGAGAGGTCGGCACAGTAGGTCCGATCGCTGTCGTCCTCCATGTACTCGTTGATCAGCCTGAAGTTGCCCACCCGCTCGCGCAGGTCGTCGATGCCGCTCGGGAAGGGCTGGTCGAACTGCTCCACCACCC
>JAFDJI010000517.1 GCA_019307545.1 Deltaproteobacteria bacterium
CTTCGCCTTCGCCTTCGCCTTCGCCTTCGCCTTCGCCTTCGCCTTCGCCTTCGCCCTCCTTGTCCTTGCCTTCCTTGTCCTCGCCTTCCTTGTCCTTGCCTTCCTTGTCCTTGCCTTCCTTGTCCTTGCCTTCCTTGTCCTCGCCTTCCTCGTCCCTGTCGTCCTCGTCCTCGCCTTCCTTGTCCTTGCCGTCCTTACCCTTTCCGCCCTTGTCGGGGTCGGGCTCTGGGGTGTCGCGGTGGACCACGTCGCCGCTGTCGAAGGCCGTTGCGGGAGAAGCTTCCTCGGACGTCTCGCCGGTCTCGACCTCGCCGAGGCCTTCAGTGGCTTCGACGTCTGCGAGGAGTGCGCTGGCCTCATCGCCCACGGCGTGCGCCTCGCGCTCGGCCGTATCGGACGGGCTGGAGACCTCGAGCCCGTCGCCGGTGGTGGTGGGCAACCTGCCCTCGTCGTCCTGGATGACGTGGGTCAGCTCATGGGCTAGCAGCTGGTCGCCCCTCGAGGTGCCCGGAGCGTACTGCCCCTCGCCGAAGTACGCGTCGGCGCCCATGGTAAACGCGAGGGCGTCCAGCTTCTCCGCCGCCTCTGCCGCAGCGCTGTCGGTGTGGATGATCGCATGGGAGACGTCGCCACCGAGTGCCGCAGCCATGCGACTGGCGACGGAGTCAGGGATCGGGAACCCGCGGCTCGCGCGCACCAGCTCCATTGCCGAGCGGCGGTCTCGCGCCCGCAGACTGGAGGTGCGGCGCATGGCGGGTGGCATGTCGGACGGGGCCTGTGGCGCATCGACAGGGTCGTCACCGCTGGCAGCACCGTCGCCCGTGACCTGGCGGTCCGTCTCGGGCTCGAGGCCGGGATCCAATTCGAGCGACTCCTCCTCTTCTTCCACGGAAAGGGACTCATCGACGCTCGGAAGCGCGGAGAGGATTCGGTCCTCGTTGCCATACGCCTCCTGCTCCGCCGGATCGGTGGGGTTGGACACCTCGACATCCTCGGTCGACCCCGTCGGGAGGCGGCTCTCGTCGTGCTGCACCACGTGGGTCAGCTCGTGGGCGATGAGGCGATCGCCGTCCGGGGTGCCCGGTGCGAATTCGCCCGGACCGAAGAAGATATCGGAGCCCAGCGCGAACGCGTGTGCCGAGAAGTCCCTCGCAGCCTGGGCTGCGGCCGTATCGGTGTGCACGCGCACGTGGTCGAACTCGTGCCCGAAGGCGTGTTCCATGCGCTGTTGGGACTGCTCCGGGAGTGCTTCGCCAGCGGTGCGCTGCAAGCGGCCGAGCGCTGCTGCGTCTACCTCACCCTGCACACGGCGCATCAGCCTGGTGGCCACGCTCATCTGGGCGCCAGCGCCCACACTCGCGGGCTGGTGGAGACCTGCGGCGGCGGCGGCGTGATCCGCCTCCACGAGCATGCCAAACCCCTCCTGCTCGTCCCCGGTGAGGGCCTCTGTGACCAACTGGTTGCCGATGAGATCTTGCCAGGTGTCGGATACCACCACTGATGGCTCGGAGGAAGACACCTCCCTTTGGGCATCGCGTTCGCTCTCGGGAACGACGATGACGGGAGTGGTTTCGGGGTGCTCGTTTCGCGGATCTCGATTGCTTTCGCCCATAGGGCCCCCACTGGCAACCGGCCTGCCCGACGCCGCGGTTGATATTATCCAGCGAAAGTGCCTCTTTCAATTGGTTTCTGGAGAATCGTCCACCCCGGTCGTAGGTAGCGACATCGGGGCTACAGGCTGCAGGCTACGGGCTACAGCATGCCGGTTCGAAGCTGATTACCGGAGCCCAGAGCCCTGCATCGGCCCAGCGCTGGCGAAGGCGAAGTTCGGAGATGGAGAGTCTTGGATCTCCAACTACATCGTCGAAGAGACACAGAACACCTTCGTCAACTGGTTGGCTCACGAGCTGGTAGCGCCCGAGAGCACCGCCCAGTACCGCAATTCGGGCACGGGCCGTGGAGAGGATCCTGCGTTCTGCTCCTGCGGGCGACAGGCGCGTAGATCCAGCGCGAATCCTCGGCTATTCTTGCTCGGGGTCGGCTTCTCTCGACCCGCGACACCGCACCGGGAGGTCAGACATGGCGGGTCACACTCGAAAGGCGAAAGGCGGCCCGCCAAGCGATTTCAAGAAGGGCGGCAAGCACCAGAAGAAGGAAGACGCCAGCCCCGACAACAGCCATATGATGGACATCGTGGGCAAGCGGAGCGGCCAAGAGCTGCCCGAGGCCATCCGGAAGCGGATGGAATTCGCCTACGACACGGACTTCTCCAAGGTGCGGGTGTTCGAGGACGACCAGGCGGAGCAGGCCGGCGCGCTCGCCCTGGCGCGGGGCAACGAAGTGCATTTCAAACCCGGTGTTTACGCGCCCGACACCGCGAGAGGCAAGGAGATCCTCGGTCACGAGCTGGCCCACGTGGTGCAGCAGGGCGGGGAGCAGGCGCCCGCCCGCCCCTGGCGGAAGGGGGACGTGAACATCAGCCGGGGTCTGGAGCGAGAGGCCGACGTGGCCGGCGCCCGGGCAGCACGGGGCGACGTCGCCGAGGTGTCGGGCACCGCCGAGGCGGGCGATGTCCACCTGTACACCCCAATTGCGAAGGAGAAGCAGAGCGACGGCGCCTGGAAGGCCGACATGCCCCTGCGCGTCTCCGATGACGGCAACATGGCAGTCGGCCAGCGGAGCGCCTACGGCTCCCACCAGTTCTGGACCAACGCCAGCCAACTGAACGCCGCCAACGCGATCCTCGAGTCCAACAAGTCGGTGATGAAGCTCACCACGGGCTCGGAGAAGCTGGAGGGGGAGGCGCCAGACGGCAGCGGCGAGCGCGCCCTGCTCGAGGTGGTCGTGGAGAACAGGGCCACCGGCACCAAGGGCGACGACATGAGCCTGTGGGCCGACTGCGGCAAGTCATTCCGCGACGTGTCCGGCATCGGCGAGGGTAGCGGAGGGAACTCCAGCGAGACCACCGCCGTCTACAACTGGAAGAAGAACCCGGACCCCAAGATCCTCTCCAAGTTCGTGGCGATCATGGAAAAGATCGGGATGGCGACGGCCTTGGACGGGACGAAGAGCGGCGAGGCCGAGACCGCATCCGCCAAGCCCGAAGACATGAAGAACGAGATCCTCAGCAAGTTCATGTCCACCGGGGACCTCTCCCTGTACGAGGCGATGGAGAAGCACCTCTCCAAGGAGGAGATGCAGATCATCGACGAGTTCATCGGCATCAACCGCTTCGCATCGCCAGAGGTGGGCGAGGGGTACACCATCTCCAGCGGAGGTGAGTTCTACGAGGGCAAGAAGACCTGGAACTTCCACTGGGCCGGGGTGGTGATGAAGAGTGGCGGCGACAACGTCGTCCTCGAGAACTACGCCGTTGGGGACAGCAAGAAGCAGAACACCAAGTGGAAGTTCCAGATGTACGGGCCGCCCTCGAAGGAGGGCCAGACCTTCCACGAGCAGCACGAGGGGATGAAGCAGCACGGCAAGACCCCCACCACCATGCGGGTGCGCAAGCGGTCGTGACCTCGGAGGAGCAAATGCCAAAGCTGGCCACCGTCGCGGCCAAGGCGGACATCACGGCCCACGCCGGAGAGCGGGTCGTGGTGGTCGGGACCTACCAACAGCTCGACGTCCGTATGCGCGAGGTGCCGCCGCCGGAGTACCTCGGACACGCCTCGGTCGTCCTCTCTGACGGCACGCTGGTGCTGTTGGAGC
>JAFDJI010000518.1 GCA_019307545.1 Deltaproteobacteria bacterium
GGGCAAGCCCCCTCCAAAGACCACCCTCGGGAGGCAAGCGCCCTTCAAAGACCGCTTTCGGGTGCCAGCCACCACGAATCGAACCCGATCCGATCTTTCGTGGGGGCTTGACCCCCTGGATCCGGTCTTTGGTGCTGGCTTGCCCTGTGCAGGCGGTCTTTCCGGGGGGCTTGACCCCCGGATTCGCGCTTTGGACCTTGCTTGCCCCGTGGAGGCGCGCGTTCGAGGGGGCTTGGTCCGCCGCGACGTCCGCCCGGACCTCAGCGAGGCGGTGACGACGGCCAACGGAATCGTCTACCGAACCGCGCCGGGTCGTCGGACCCACCGGGTTAATGGGCGCTCTCTACCGGAGCGCCCATGGACCTGCTCGACCTGTCCGCGACCGAAATCGCCCGGCTGATCCGCAGGCGGGAGGTCACCCCCCTCGACGTCGTCGACCACCACATCGCCCGCATCGAGGCGGTGAACCCGCTCCTGAACGCGGTCGTGGTCGACCGCTTCGCCGACGCGCGCGAGGAGGCACGACAGGCCAAGGAGACGCTCGCGAAGCTCAAGCGCGGCAAGAAGCGCATCCCCCCCCTGCTGGGGGTGCCGTGCACGGTGAAAGAGTTCTACGCGGTGAAGGGGCTGCCCAGCACGGGTGGAATCGTGCGGCGCCAGTTCCACCGGGCAGAGAAGGACTCAACCGCGGTGCAGCGGCTCCGCACGGCCGGAGCCATCGTGCTCGGCATCACCAACGCCCCGGAGGGCGGGCTGTGGAGCGAGACCAACAACCGAGTCTATGGCCGCACCAACAACCCGTGGGACCTGAAGCGGACGCCGGGCGGGTCCAGCGGTGGCGAGGCCGCGATCATCGCCGCGGGTGGCGCCCCCTTCGGACTCGGCTCCGACCTGGGGGGCTCGATCCGTATCCCGAGCGCCCTCTGCGGCATTGCCAGTCACAAGCCCACCGGATGGCTGGTTCCCGGAACCGGCCACTTCCCGGAGATGACCGACAGCGCCTCCCGGCTGCAAGCCTTCGGCCCCATGGTCCGCCGGGTCGAGGACCTCATGCCGCTCCTGCGCATCCTCGCCGGACCCGATGGGGTCGACCCGAACGTGCGGGAAACGCCGCTAGGTGACCCCGACGCGGTCGATCTGTCCGGGGTGCGGGTGTTCTTCATCGAAGACCCCCCCCGCCCCAAGCTGCAACCGGCCGTCCGCGAAGCCGTCCAGCGGGCCGCCAAGGCGCTGGAGAACCGCGGCGCGACGGTGGAGCCGTGGACCTCCCCCAAGCTGCGCCGGGTGTTCGGGATGTGGTCCGCCATCCTGGAGACCGAGTCGACCGGCAGCGCCTACCGGGAGATGCTCGGCGACGGCAAGCCGGTGGGGCTGCGCTGGGAGCTGCTCAAGTACCCCTTGGGACGTTCCGAGCACATCTCCATCGCCCTGGGCCTGATGCTGCTCGAGTCCGCCCTGAAGTGGATGCCCAAGGGCAGCAAGTCCAAGCTGGTCCGCGAGGCGGCCGTGTTCCAGCGCGAGTTGGAGGACCTCCTGGGTGAGGACGGGGTCCTGCTGCACGCCCCCTACCGCTCCACCGCGCTCCGCCACCACGAGATGCTGCTCAAACCCTTCGGCTTCCTCCCCACCGCGCTGTTCAACGTCGTTGAGTTCCCGGCGACCACGGTGCCCCTCGGGTTCGACGACCGGGGACTCCCCCTCGGGGTCCAGGTGGCGGCCCGCCGCGGCAACGACCACCTCACCATCGCGGTGGCCCGGAGCCTGGAAGACCTCTTCGGTGGGTGGGTGCGCGCGGAGCCGACTGCGCGCTGACCCTCCGCGCCTCGACGACGCCGTCGGCTGCCGCCTCTACTCTGCGCTCGACTCCGCAGCTGCGGCCAGGGCGGCCTCGTCTGCCTCGTGGTCGCGGACGTTCCTGGCGAACTCGTGCGCCCAGTTCAACCACGCCTGGTCCCGCGCCTCCGCCTCGAGGAGGTCTTGGAGCTCCCCCTCCATGTACCGGTGGTCGTCGACGAACTTCGCCAGGCGCCGGGCAGCCTTGCCGGGCAGGCTGTCCCGCAGGTGGTCGAAGTAGCCCGCTGGGCGCTCCTCGTAGGAGAAGTGGTCGGGCAGCACCTCCGCCAGACCCTCCAACTGCCGCGCCACCTCCTCCACATCGGTGGAGCCGAGGATCCGCGTGGTGGCCTCCTGGACGACCCGGTGGCCCTCGACGATGTGATCGAACGTCGACTGCATCTTCGACATCGGCCGACCCTACCGGAACTGCCCCTTCAAGTCCTTCCACCCGAGCGAACGCTTCACGCCCAGCGCTTTGACGATCTCCTCGATGGCAAGGCGTTCGTCCTTCTTGACCGAACCGACGCCGAACAAACCGCCTGCCGAGCGGGCAACGCCCTCGCAGAACGCGATGGTCTCGTCGAGCGTCTTCAGGTCCACCTCGCTGCCGGGACCCGAGGTCCGGTTCACCAACTCGCCCAGCACCTTCCGGGCACGCTTCAGGTAATAGGCGCTCGGTGGCTCCTTCAGCCATCCCTCGAGGGTCTCTATGCCGCCCTCTTCGAGCAGGCCGCGCTTGGTCGCGATGTCCGTGATGAGACGCCGCTCAGCCTCTTGGACCGACCCGTCGGCCCAGGCCACGCGGACCAGGGGTAAAAGGGCCACGAGTCCATAGCTCTCTGCCTCGATTCCCAGGAACGCAAGCTCCTGCCTCATCTGGTCGTCGTTCATGACGGTGGCCTCCCGATGCCCGGGACTGCTAACGTGTTCCAGGCCGCCACGGATCGGACGCCACCAGATCGGCCCGACAGAACCGCCCGCGATGGAACGAAGCACCGGATGGTCGACAACCCGGACCCGCTGAACACCATCCCTCCCGTGCGCAAGAACCGGAACGGCAAGGCGTCTGTTCGCCTGGACATCCCCCTGGGTGCATTCCACCTCACCCGCCTCATCGGAGTGGGGGGAATGGGCGAGGTGTGGGAGGGCTACCATCGCACCCAACGCGTGCCCGTAGCGGTCAAGGTCATCACCGCGACCCGGGCCCGCGACCCACGATACAGGCAGGCGTTCCAGAACGAGGTGCGGGCGGTGGCCGGCCTCGACCACCCCGGCGTCGTGCTGGTCTTCGACTACGGCGAAGTGAAGCCCCGCGCCGAGGAGGCTGCCCATGGCCGGCTGGTCGCCGGGAGCCCCTTCCTCGCCATGGAACTCGCCAACGGGGGCTCGCTCCGGGGCCAGACCTGCCCCGACACCTGGACCGAGCTGAGGCGGGTCCTCTTTTCGCTGCTCGACATCCTCGCCCATGCGCACGCCCGGGGGGTCATCCATCGCGACCTGAAGCCGGCCAACGTGCTCGTGTTCAAGGACCCGCAGCGCCCCAGGGGACCCGTCCGATTGGGTCTCACCGACTTCGGCCTCGCCCACGCCACCGACCGCGCCGAGCGCGGGATGCGGGGCACCTCGGGAACGCCCACCTACATGGCGCCGGAGCAGTTCCTCGGCCAGTGGCGGGACTTCGGGCCCTGGACCGACCTGTACGCCCTCGGGTGCATCGCCTATGCCCTGGCCTCGGGATCGCCCCCCTTCCTGGCCGGCGGCTCCTCCGGGTTGCGCCAGGCCCACCTCGCGTCCGAGCCTCAGCCCCTGCGTCCCGACCTTCCCACCCCGGAGGACTTCGACCAGTGGGTGGCGCGATTGATGGCGAAGGACC
>JAFDJI010000081.1 GCA_019307545.1 Deltaproteobacteria bacterium
CGGGCAGGTCCGGTTGGTCGTTCAGCGGGAGGAGGTTGTACCCCACCAGCCCCATCGACCAACGCTCGTCGACGCGCACGCCCAGGCCCGCGTCGGCGTTTCCCGAGAGGTAGTGCCCCTGGCGGTCGTCATTGTGGATGCGGAGCGTGCCGTTGATGCCGAAGGAGAAGCGCATCTCCCCTGCGCCCGAGACGGGGTAGGCGAATGCTGCGGTGAGCTCGTGGGTGCGCTTCCGGTTTGGGATGGGCTCTCCCGGGACCCGCCACCCCGGCATCTCGTCCAAGGTCAGCTCCGGCTCGGCGAGGGTCCGCCGCCAGGCGAAGCCGAAGGCCAACGACGAGGTTCGCGAGTCCATCGCGGAGACCGCCCACTCCAATGCCCCGTCCGGACCGAGCCCGACATGGCCGTGGAGGTCGTAGCGCTCGGTCAGGCCGAGGAGGCCGGGGTTGACGGTAATGGAGGCATTGTCGGCAGGATGGCCCGCGACGGCGCGCCCGCTCGCCTCGACGTTCGCCCCGTAGATCTCGTCGCCCGCACGTGCTGTGGGGACCAACGCCAGAAACCCGGCGATGATGGCTGTCAGTCGTGGTTTGCTGCCGCACATGGAACGGACTAATAGTCGCGGCCCTCTGGGGGGGCAATGAACCAGTCTTGGGAGGCGGCATGGAGGAGGCTCGGAAAGAGTACTTTCGGAGTTTGCTGAGCGAGCGCCTGGAGGCGTTGCTCCGAGGAGCAGGAGTCACCATCGGCAAGCTCTTCGAGGAGCAGGAGCTTCCATCCGACTGCCTCGACATCGCCTCCATGGAGTCCAACCGCGACTTCGCCCTTCGGCTGCAGGATCGGGAGCGTCGGCTCATCCAAAAGATCAGGCTCGCGCTGCAACGCATCGCCGACGACGAGTACGGGATCTGCGTCGGGTGCGGAGACGACATCAGCGAGCGGCGCCTGCTCGCACGGCCGGTGGCGACCCACTGCATCGACTGCAAGACCGAGGCCGAGCAGCTCGAGCGGCACCGGCGAGCGTTCTGAACGAGATCCCCCGGCCTGGACCGCGGTGAACTCGGGTGGATAGACCCCCAGCGTGATGTACGCGCAGGTCGCCATCGCCAGGCCCGTCACCGGGCCCTTCACCTACGCGATTCCGTCGGCGCTCTCCGATCGGCTGGCGGTTGGGCACGTGGTCCTGGTGCCCTTTGGCTCGCGGGGGGCGGAGACGGGCTTCGTGGTGGACCTGATCGGCGAGCCGGAGGTGGACCCGGCGCGCATCAAGCCGATTTGGCGCCTCCTCGACCCGGAGCCGGCCTTCGACGCTCGCCAGCTGGACTTCTTCCGCTGGGTGGCGGACTACTACCTCGCGCCGCTCGGGATGGTGATCCACACCGCCACTCCTTCGGAGATCAAGGCCCGCGTGGTGCAGGTGCTCCAGCCTACGGAGGACGGGGTGGAAGCCCTCACCGCGTCGCTGCTGGATGCCGTCCCCGGTCTGGTCCTCCGTGAGGTGATCTCCCGACCGGGCCTCACCCGTCGTGGCCTGGTCCGCCGCCTGGAATCGGAGCTGCGCGGCGAGGAGGTGGTGCGGGCCGTGGACAGCCTGGTCCGGCGCGGATGGGCAGAGTGGATCGACCGCGAGCTTGGCGAGATCAAGGGGCGGGTGCGAACGGCTGCCCTGGTGGTCCCTCCGGAGGAGCTGTCGTCCCGCGCCCCGCATGCCGGCCGCCGCATGAAGGCGGTGGTCGAGGCGCTCGCGGACGCGGGGGGTCCAGTGGATCTCGCGGAGCTGGTGTCTGCCCAGGGAGACACGGTTCGCGCTGCCCTCACTCGGCTGGAGGCCGTGGGTCTGGTGGTGTTGGGGGAGCGAGAGGACCGGGATGTGCTCCTGGAGGCCCCGCCGCTGGGCCCCTCCGTGCCCCTGCTACTCAATGGCGACCAGCAGAAGGCGCTCGACGCCATCACCGCCGAGGATGCGCAGGGTACGTTCTTGCTCCACGGGGTCACCGGCTCCGGCAAGACCGAGGTGTTCCTCGGTGCGGCCCGATGCACCCTGGATCGGGGCAGGCAGGTGTTGGTGCTGGTGCCAGAGATCGGCCTCACCCCGCAGCTGGTGGGGCGCTTCCGCGCGCGGTTCGGGGACGGGGTGGCCGTGCTCCACTCCGGGCTCACCGGCAGAGATCGGCTCGCGCAGTGGCGCCGCATCCGCGCTGGGGAGGCGCGCGTTGCGGTGGGGGCTCGGTCCGCGCTGTTTGCCCCCTTCGGGGACCTGGGCCTGGTGGTGGTCGACGAGGAGCACGACGATTCGTACAAACAGGACGAAGGGGTGCGGTACAACGCGCGCGACCTGGCGGTGGTGCTCGGTCGCCGCCACCGGTGCCCGGTGGTGCTCGCGTCCGCGACCCCGTCCATGGAGAGCTTCTACAACGCGCAGACAGAGCGGTACGCGCTGCTCCGCCTCCCCCACCGCGCCACGCCCCGCCCGGTCCCCGAGATCGAGTTGGTGGACCTCACCGAAGTAGAGGTGCTCCAAGGCGAGGCGCGACCCCTGTTCGCGCCCGAGGTGGTCGACGCCCTCCGGGAGACCTTCGCCGCGGGGGGGCAAGCCATCGTTCTCTACAACCGGCGGGGGTACGCCACCCTGGTGCAGTGCACGAGCTGTGGGAGCAGCTACGAGTGTCCGAACTGCGGCATCACCATGACCCTGCACCGTAGCGCCCGGGTGATCTCGTGCCACTACTGTGGTCTGAAGCGTCCCTACCAGCGGTAGTGTCTGGTCTGTGGTGAAGCCCTCGAGGAGTTGGGCAAGGGGACGGAGCGCATCGAGGAGGAGTTGGAGCATCTGTTTCCCGAGATTCCCCGTGCGCGTATGGACGCCGATACCACCGCGGTTCGCGGGGCGCATCACCGCATCCTTTCAGCCTTCCGCGCCGGCGATACCCGCTTGTTGGTCGGGACCCAGATCGTGGCCAAGGGCCACGACTTCCCTGGGGTACACACCGCGGTGGTGGTGAGCGCCGACCAAGGGTTCCGGCTCCCGGATTTTCGCGCCGCAGAGCGGACGTTTGCACTCTTGGTGCAGGTCGCCGGCCGGGCGGGCCGTGGCGAAGTTCCGGGGCGGGTTCTGGTGCAGACCTGGCAGCCCAACCACTACGTGCTGCGGCACCTCGATGACCAGCAGCGGTTCCTATCGGCCGAGGCCCGGTTGCGGTCCGCGCTCCGCTACCCCCCCTACACGCGGCTGTGCCTCGTCCGCATCGATGGCGTGGACCGGCGCCGGGTGGCGGACACGGCGGTGAAGCTGGCGCGTGCGCTTCGCGGCGAGGCCTCCAGCGTGGAGGGCGTCGACGTGCTCGGACCCGCCCCGGCGGCGTTGGCCAAGCTGGTGGGGCGGTGGCGGTATCAGATCCTCCTTCGGGGAAGTCACCTGGGTTGGTTCCGCCGGTTCCTGGCGGGTGTCCGCGGGAGGATGGAGGGGGCGGCGAGCCGAGGAGTGCGGGTGACGGTGGATGTCGACCCGAGGCACCTCATGTAGCCGACACTCCACCACCGCCATTCGGGAGCGGGAGCGGGAGCGGGAGCGGGAACGAGAGCAGGAAACGCTGGCAATCGGCCCAGGTGATCGACATTGAGGCTAGTCCAGGTGCAGCACGCCGCCGTCGTAGAGGATGGCATTCGCGTAGCGGCCGGGGGGCACGTCCACCCCATCCCACACGATGCATTGTTCGATCTCGGTGTCCGCAGAGAGGTGGGCGCCGTCGCCCACGATGGCATCGCGGATGCGGGTTCCCGCGCCGAGCGAAACCTCGGCGCCGATCCACGCGTCTCCCTCGATGCGCGCCGTGGAGACCGCACTGGCGTCGCCGGTGGTGGATGGGCCGCTCCGTGACCAGGCCGCGCGCGCGAACGGGTCCAATGGCGGCGTCACCTCCCCCCGGAGGACGGCGAAGTTGGCGCCGTGGTACGCGCGGGGGTCGCCGATGTCGAGCCACAGGCCTTCGTGGCGCAGGGCGCGCACAGAACGCTTGGGCACCAGCGCCTTGTACACGGTGCGCACCACACACGCGTAGCCCTCGGGTACGAGGTCCAGGGTGCTCCGCTCCAAGGCGTGGACCCCGGTGAAGTGCGTATCGCGCGCCACCGCTCCCACCGGCGGTCCATGCGCCACGTCCACCAAGTCCACCACCGTACCCGTGGCATCGGCAGCGACGACCCCGTAGCGGTCCGCTCCCCTGGGTCGCAGCGCCATGGCGCCCCCGCCGGGGGGCACCGCCGTGCGCAGGGCCTGCAGGTCGACATCGGTGAGGACATCTCCGTTGACCACTGCGAAGGTGGGTGCCAGACGCTCGGCGACCTGTTTCAGGCCCCCAGCGGTGCCCAGGATCTCGGGCTCCTCGATCGACAGCATGATCCGGACGCCCTCGTGCAGGCCCTCCCACGGGCGAAGCTGGTCTGCGAGATGGTGTGCGTTGACGACCACGTCTCGCAGGCCGTGCCGATGACATAGGGCCAGCGTGTAGGCGAGCATCGGTACGCCGCACACGGGGAGCAGGGGTTTGGGCCGATGGTGTGTCAGGGGGCGGAGCCGGGTGCCGAATCCAGCTGCGAGGATGAAGGCGTCGAACATGAAGGGCATGCCCTACGAGGACTGATGGGAGCCGAAGCCTACCAGTGGCCGTGCCCGCGCTCCCAACCGAAACCCGACGCGTGGAGTGACATCGGTGTGGGGAGGGAGGTCAACCATGGGTGAGCGCGTATGGCAGGCTGTTGGGGTGTTCGCTCCCACGTCTCTGGCTGAGACCCGGATCCAGATGCACCATGCCGCCCAATTGGCATCGGCGCCTGGAACATCCCTGCTGGAAGACAGAGGTGACTTCATCCACACCAGCCTGCAATGGGTGGCCTCTCGGGGAGTGCTGGCAGGCCAACCGCTCCCCTGGGGGGTGCGTGCGGCGCTGCGGCTGGTCGATCTGCACCTCCTGCTGTTGGACGAAAACGGCGCGGAGGCAGGGTCCCTACCCTTGGTGGGCGTGACCGTCGCGGATGCTCTGCAGTGGTTGGCGGGCGAGATTGGGCGGCGCCGTGGCAGCCCGGTCGACCTGGCGCTACCCGATCACGAGTTGCCGCACCGCCTGCCAGGACGGGGCGCGGCTTTCACACTCCCAAGCGGGCTCGCCGCCGAAGATCTCTCCCGGTGGTACGACAACGCAGACCAGGTACTGCGCGCCCTACGAGAGGAGGTCCCAAACGCCGGCCCCCTGTGTGCCTGGCCCCACCATTTCGACATCGCCACCCTGGTGCGCCTCGATCCCGAGATGAGTCCCGAGGGAGGTCGCTCCATCGGCGTGGGATTGTCTCCGGGCGACGGTAGCTATGATCAGCCCTACTTCTACGCGACCCCCTGGCCCTACCCAAGAGAACCGAGGGTTCCGGTGCTGGATGGCGGCGGGTCCTGGCACCGCGAGGGTTGGTTCGGTGCGGTGCTGCTGGGTTCGCGATTGGCCGTCAGCCCTGGGGCAGAGCAGCGGACCCAGGTGGAGGCGTTCCTGCGCTCGGCATTTGTCGCGTGTCGGGGATTGCTGGCGGCGTAGCGGTCGACGGACCTTGCGGGGTTGCCCTACTTCTTCCCGATCTCCTTCTCCCGCACCCGCGTCAGTTCCCGGTGGCGACGCATCTCGGCGAGGTAGTCCTCCATGGAGAACTGCTGGAACGCCTGCTCGTCCGGTCCTCCGTACCACTCTCGTAGCGAGCTTTCGAACACGTTGTTGCACAGCACCATGCGGGACCGGCGCGCGCGTAGGGTCTCGATCGCGTCCGAGATCCGCATGCCGCGGTACAGGTGCAAGTAGGCGGCGACCACGAAGCTGGACCGGTTGATGCCGGCGTGACAGTGCCAGTAGGTGGCTTTGGAGGAGGCGTGGGTGTGCACTGCGGCGAGGAACCGCTCCACCTGGTTCCGGCTCGGCATGTACGCGACGTCTGGAACATCCGCGAAGGGTAGGGACAGGACAGTCCGAACCGGCGGCTGGACGGGTGGGTACACCCCACACAGGTTCACCACCACCGGAGCAGGCACCTGCGCATAGGTCTGTGGTAGCTCCCCCACGAAGATCGAGGTGGGATGCTCGTGGATCAGGTGGTGGTCGAGGACGTTGTTCAAGAGGGGAAGCGCCCGCCGAGGCGCCGGAACGGCGCAAGGAGATCTATCGATCAGCGGAGGATTCTACCTGGCGTCGACGACCGGCGGCGGCGCATCGGCATTCGCCACGGCGCCTTCCCCAGACATGCCCCCGATGGCGCTGGCGAGCAGGACCAGGGCGGCAATGACCAGGAAGCCGGTGAGAAGAGGGTTTGTCTGTGGAGATTCTTCGTGCCGAACTGTGAGGGTGCGTGCCATTTGGGGGAGGATCTCCGAGGAGGGCGTCTGGGAAGGGTCGGCTGGGAGCCGGAATCAATTTAGTTCAAAAACTGTGCCGTGTGGGATCACCCTTTCGGGCGAGGCTGGCCTGCCAGCTTTCGAATCGCCCCCTCCAGGGAAAGGGCCTCTTGTTCGCCGGTCGTCAGATCCTTGAGGGAAACGGCTCCCGCAGCCACCTCGTCCGGGCCGATGACGATGAGCCAGGGATAGCCGCGGGCGTTGGCCTGCTTGAGTTGGTTCTTGAGCCGGCCCTCTCCAAGGTAGAGGTCGGTGGCGATGCCCGCGGCGCGCAGCACGGCAGCGGCTTCGAGTGATCGGGTGCGGGTGCGGTCGTCGAAGACGGTGACGAGGACCCTGGCGGTTGGTTGGGCTCCGGGGAGCATGCCCTGGGCCTCCATCACCGCGATGATCCGCTCCAGGCCGAGCGATACGCCGACCGCCGGGATGTCGCGGCCGGAGAACATGCCGATCAGGTGGTCGTAGCGCCCGCCACCGCAGATGGAGCCAACCGCCGGTTCCACGACCTCGGCCTCGAAGACCGGGCCGGTGTAGTAGTCCAACCCCCTCGCGAGGCTGGGGTCGACCCGGAGCCGGGAAGTGGGGACGCCCAGGTGCTCGGCGGCGGCGAGGACATCGCGGAGGGCCGCCACCCCTTCCGCCCCCCGCGCGTCCAGCTTCTGCTCCAGGGAGGCCAGCGCGCCGGGGTTGTCTTCCGGGACATCGAGGCTGTCCCAAAGCCGGGCGATGTTGTCGTCGGCGAGGCCCTTGGCCCGCAACGCCTCGCTCACCCCGGCGACCCCGATCTTGTCGAGCTTGTCGATGGCGACGAGTACGTCCATTTCGCGGTGCGCCGCACCCGCGGCCGCGGCGAGGCTGGTGAGGATGCGCCGATCGTTCAGCCGAACCGTGTACGCCTCGAACCCCAGTGCTTCCAGGCTTGCAGTCACG
Source organism: Deltaproteobacteria bacterium (assembly GCA_019307545.1). Taxonomy (GTDB): domain Bacteria; phylum Myxococcota_A; class UBA796; order UBA796; genus JAFDJI01. The sequence continues at coordinate 7,355 of JAFDJI010000081.1, forward strand.
ACCGCCAGGCACTCCGCGTCCGCGACCGATGACGTCGTGCCCACGGTGTCGACGTCACACTGCCAGAACTCACGGAAGCGGCCTTTCTGCGGACGATCGGCCCGCCACACGGGCTGGATCTGGTACCGCTTGAAGGGCAGCCGAAGCTGGGGGTTCATCGCGACCACCCGTGCGAGAGGCACGGTGAGGTCGTACCGCAGCGCCAGGTCGGCCTCGCCCAGCGCAGCGTGCTTGCCCCGCTTGAGGATGCGGTAGATGAGCCGGTCGCCCTCCTCGCCGTACTTCCCGAGGAGGGTCTCGATGCGCTCGAAGGCGGGCGTCTCCAGGGGCTCGAACCCGAAACGCGCGAACACCTCGCGCAGCCGGTCGATGACCCACTGCCGGTTTCGCATCTGTGCAGGAAGGAAGTCCCGCGTGCCCTTGGCGAGGAAGACGCTCATCACATCACGAAATAGCGGCCTCCCATACCGCTCGATGGCGTCGTCGTCCAGGGAGCGGTTACCCCGTCTGGCCGAGGGAGAGGATGTACCAAGCCGTCATCGGCCTCGAGTGCCACGTGCAGCTCGACACCTCGTCCAAGCTGTTTTGCCGGTGTCGGGTCACCGACGGAGCACCCGCCAACACCCACGTCTGTCCGGTGTGTCTCGGGCATCCCGGCACGCTGCCGGTCGCCAACGCGCGTGCCGTCGAACTCGGGGTGAGGGCCGCGCTTGCGCTTTCCTCCACCCTGCACCGGATCTCGGTGTTTGCGCGCAAGCAGTACTTCTACCCGGACCTGCCCAAGGGGTACCAGATCTCCCAGTACGAGGAGCCCCTCGCGACCGGGGGTCGCCTCCACGTCGAGGTGGACGGGGAACGTCGCGCTTTCGGCATCACCCGCATCCACCTGGAGGAGGATTCGGGGAAGTCGGTCCACGGGGAGCGGGTGACCGGTGTGGACTTCAACCGCGCCGGCACGCCGTTGATCGAGATCGTCTCCGAGCCCGAACTGCGGAAGCCTCGGGAGGCCGAGGCCTTCCTGCGGATGCTGCACCGGGTGCTGGTGGAAGCAGGGGTGACCCGTGGTGACCTGGAGAAGGGGCACTTCCGGTGCGACGCCAACGTGTCGGTGCACCGACCGGGCGAGCCGTGGGGCGCCAAGGTCGAGATCAAGAATGTGAACTCCTTTCGCTACGTGGCCCGGGCCCTCGCCTTCGAGATCGGACGACAAGAGCGGCTCCTGGAGTCAGGGGGCACGGTGGTCCAGGAGACTCGCTCCTGGCGCGGGGCCCGGACCGCCTCGAGCCGGGTGAAGGAGGGGAGCGCTGACTATCGCTATTTCCCCGACCCCGACCTTCCTCCGTTGCAGGTCGACGAAGCCCTCTGCCAGCAGGCCCGCTCGGCCCTGCCGGGGATCCCACTCGACCTCTGGCTCCAGGCACGTGACGCGCGGGAGGGTGATGCCTTTCGCGAACGCCACCAACTCGACGACGACACCGCTGGGGTGCTGCTCCGCCACTCCGAGGTGCGCGCCTTCTTCGAGGCCACGGTGGTGGCTGGGGGTGACGGGGTGCAGATGGCGAAGTGGATCACCGGGGAGGTGCTGCGTCGAATCAACGAGGGGGAGGATCTGGCGGACGCACGGATCTCACCGGAAGCGCTGGTGGCGCTGGAGGGCCTGATCCAGGACGGGACCCTCTCCCGCAGCATGGCCAGGGATGTGTTCGGTGAGCTTTGGACGCACGGCGGAGAGCCTCGGGCGATCGCCGAGCGCCGGGGGTTGCGACAGGTCACCGACGATTGGCTTCTCCGTGATCTGGTGCGGGACATCGTTGCGCGCCATCCGCGCCAGGTGGAGCGATACCGGGCGGGAAACGAACGCATGGTTGGGTTCTTCATGGGAAAGGTGATGAAGGCGACCGGGGGAAGGGCGGACCCGGCACTGGCGAGCCGACTCGTTGTCGAAGCCCTGAGACGCGTATGATTGGCCACGCCTGGGCCATTCGTGATAGGCGAGCCGAGGTTGGACGCAGACCCGTGGTCGCACCAGGAGGATTCGTTGAGCGAGTTCCACTACGTCCGCACGTTGGGGGTCGATGGCGGCGTCGACGCATGTGACGGTCCCGCTATCGGCGTAGACTTGGAGACGATCCTCAAAGACGGATTGCCTCCCCACAAGGTCGCGCTGGAGATCATCGCTGCCCTTTGCGAGATCCTGGACATCGCCGACGAGGACGGCGAGATCCATGGCGACGTGACGCCGGAGTTCGTGTTCATCGACGATACCGGTGCGGTCTCCGTCGAGGGGTTTGGCACCGATCGCGGGTCCAGCCGTGCACCCGAGGGAGATCCGGATGGGACCCTCACCGACCGGTATGGGCTCGGCTACGTGACCCACCGGCTCCTCACCACGGAGGCCCTGGACCCCCCGAACGATGATCCCGATGAGCACGATGACGTGGTCATCGATGCGATCATCGGCCTCAACCTCCGCGGCATTCCGGAGGATTTCCACGGCGATATCCAGTGGTTCCTCGCCAAGCTCATGGCCTTCGAGCCGGATGACCGGCCATCGCCCGAGGAGACGTGGAAGGGCTTCATCGCGTTCGCCGACGAGACGGACGGGCCGGTCTTGGACGAGTGGGCGCCGGAGGGCATCGAGGGCGGTGGGGAGCGGCGTTCCGCAGAGGACGCCGGGCGCGCCGAGCCCCCCGAAGACATGGAGGCTCTCTCCGGACCGACCCAGATGAAGGGGCCCCTGGCCCGGGGCGCCATCGACTTCGACGGGGGCGGCGCCGCGCCGGGTTCTGCAACCGCGTTCTGGTCCAAGGACGCGATGAAGGCGGCACTCGCCGAGCCAGTCCGGGAAGAACAGGAGGAGGAGGAGGGGGGGGGCGGCGCCGCCTACCAGCCCTCAGCGGCCCAGGCTACGTCTTTCTGGTCCAAGGCCGACATGGAGGCCATGCGCCAGGGTCCCAAGCGGGGCGGTGGCCGCGAGGGCGCCCGTGCCCCGACAGCCACGCCTCCGGCGGGTCCAAGCGCTGCTCAA
>JAFDJI010000519.1 GCA_019307545.1 Deltaproteobacteria bacterium
ACGCGGGGAGGGCGAACACCATGTGCACCGGATGCTCGGGGACGAGCGACTCGTTGCGCAGCCCCACCAGCTGATCGCCGACGTAGACCTCCACCGTTCCCGCCACCTCGGAGCGACCGAAGTTCTGTGCCGTTACGAAGAGTTGGCGGTCCAGCTCCGAAGCGGGGGACCGGCGCAGGTCGAGCGCGAGAATGGCCGCGTTGGCACTGTCCCTCCCCACCGGGACGTACCGGACCGTGGCCCCACCGGTCGGCAGGTCACCCAGGCCCCCACCGCCCCCATCGGAGAACACCACCACCTCCACTCCCGGGCGGGAGCGCGCCATGGACAGGGCGAGTTGCAGGCCTTCGCGAAGGCTGCCCTCGGCCCCGGTCACCTCCACCCGCCCCAACTCGCTGCCGAGTCGGGACACATCGCGGGTGAACGGCACCCGCACCTCGGTGTGGGGTCCGGCGATGATCAGCATCGCCTCGTCCCCGGGGCCGAGGTTGGACACCAACTCCCGGGCGCTGTCGACGGCGGAGCCAAGGCGATGGGGTCTCACGTCGGCGGCACCCATGGAGGCCGAGGTGTCCAGGACGAGGATCACCGATCGGGTCACCGCCACCTCGGTCTCCAGGTAGGGCCGGGCCAAGGCGAGGACGATCAGGGCCAGGGCGAGCAACTGGAGCAGGAGGAGCAGGTTGCGGCGAAACCGCTCGAAGGGGGTCGCCAGCCGCTCCGAGCGCTCGAAGGCCTGCCAGAGGAGGACCGAGGGCACCCGCACCCGCCGGCGTCTCAGCTTGAGGAAGTACAGCGCGACCAGCGGTGCCGCGAGCACACCGAGGACGAGCCCCAAGGGGGCCAGGAAGCTCATCCGAGCACCCCGTCTCGGCGCAGGTCCCGCAGCACGAGATCCTCGAGGGAAAGGGTGGTCGGGACGCGCGTGTAGCCGGCACCCATTCGCCGACACACCTGCTCGATCTCCTCCGCCCACTCGTGGACGGTGGCCTCGTAGCGATCGAGCACCTCTTCGTCCACGGACAGGGGCACCTGCTCACCGGTCTCTGCATCCACCAACAGCACGTCGCCGCGCAGGTTGGGTCGGATGTCCGCGGGAGAGAGGATGTGGAATACGTGCAGCTCCGTGTTCCGCGCCAACAAGCGTTTCAGGGGGATCTCGGGCTCCGTCGCGTAGAGCAGATCGCTGAACAGAAGCCCGATGCCCGTTCCGCGCTGGCGTGGAAAGGACTCCAGCGCGCGTGGCAGATCCGTCTCCCCGCCCGGATGCACGTCTTCGAGGGCACGGAACACGGCGTGGGTGGAGCTTCGACCTCGGCGCGGCGCCGCGTAGTGCTTCACGGTGTCGGTGAGCCCGGCTACCGCCACCCGGTCGGCACGTCCCAGGGCGACGAACCCGATGGCCGCGGCCAACCGGCGCGCGAACTCCAGCTTCTCACCGGCCATGGAGGTGGAGCAGTCGAGCATGAGCTGCACCACCCGATCCTCCTCCTCCTCGAAGAGCTTGATCCACAGGGAGTCGAGGCGACCGTACAGGTGCCAGTCGAGGAACCGCAGGTCATCTCCGGGCACATAGGGGCGGTGATCCGCGAACTCCTGCGAGCGGCCACGGCGAATGGAGCGCCGTTCGCCGGAACGCACGCCGGCGCCTCGCTTCTTCGAGCGCAGGGTGAGTGCGTCGAGCCGCTGGAGCAACCCCGGATCGAGGAGCGACAACCGCGGTCCCTCCTACGCCGAAGCCTGCAGTTCCCGGGCGACCCGCCCCTCGACCTCGGGCACCTCGTCGAGGAGCCGATCGATGATCGCGTCCGGGTCCAGGCCCTGGGCGTCCGCCTCGAAGTTGAGGCCGATGCGGTGACGGAGCGCCGGATGGGCCACCGCCCGCACATCCGCGATGGAGAGGTGGGTCCGGCCGTGGAACAGGGCGTGCACCCGGCCGCCGAGCACCAGGGTCTGCGCGCCCCTGGGAGAGGCGCCGTAGCGCAGGAAAGCAGCGACGGAGGGGATCATCAGCGCGCTCTCGGCCTGGCTCGCCAACACCAGGCGCATCGCGTAACGCATCACCTCGGGCGCGATCGGAACCTCTCGGACGATGTGCCGCATCTTGGCCATCTCTTCGGGGGAGAGCACCGCCGAGACCGAGGGGAGCACGTTCCCGGTGGTGCGCGCCATCACCTCCACCAGGTCGTCCAGGGTGGGGAAGGGCACCATCACCTTGTAGAAGAACCGATCGAGCTGCGCCTCGGGCAGGGGGTAGGTACCCTCCATCTCCAGCGGGTTCTGGGTGGCCATCACGAAGAACGGCTGGGGGAGCAGGCGCCGGTGACCGCCGATGGTCACCTGCCGCTCCTGCATGGCCTCCAACAGGGCGGATTGGGTCTTGGGGGTGGCGCGGTTGATTTCGTCCGCCAGGAGCATCTGGGTGAACACGGGGCCCTCCCGGAACTCCATCCGCCGACCCCCCGCGGGATCCTCGGTGAGGATGTGGGTGCCGATGATGTCCGCCGGCATGAGGTCCGGGGTGAACTGGATGCGGCGGTAGGTCACCGAGAGGCAGTCGGACAGGGTTCGGACCAGCAGGGTCTTGCCCAGCCCTGGGACCCCCTCCAAGAGGGCGTGACCATCGGCCACCAGGCAGGTGATCACGTGGTCCACCACCTCCCTCTGGCCCACCAGGACCTTGCCAATCTCCTGGCGCAGGCGATCGATCCGTTCGCTGAAGAACGCGAGCTCTTGCTCCATCGGTGCTACTCCATCGAGTCGAAGTACTGCTTGACCGACTCCCGGTAACCGGCGGGCACACGCTCTCCGGCGAGTGCCTGGTCTGCCGCCTCCCGGTATTGGTCGGGTAGGGTGATGAGCGGCGCGGCCGCATCCTGATCGCCACCAGTGAGGCGGGTGGGCAGGGTATCGATGTGGCCCTCCTCGTCCACGGTACCCTCCACCGAGGTGAGCAGACCCTGTGCCCCCTCCAGGCGGAGCGGATCATAGAGGCGCTGGAAGTCGTCCAGCTCCTGCCCGCTGGTGCGGTCGGTCTGCCGTTCGGCATCGTGGTGCTCGGTGCCCGCATCCCCGGTGCCCTCGTCCTCCCAGGTGTGGGAGGTGCCGAAGTCGGTGGCCACCATCCCCTCGCCGGACTCGCCCTCGCTTCCGCCCTGACCCGACCCGTTCTGGCTGGAGGCACCGTCGGCGACCGCGCCCTCCCCACCGAGACGCTGGGCGGACCCCTCCAGGGCGCCGTTGAGCTGCTGGGAGCGGGCGAGCTGCTCCGCATCCTGCTGGAGCCGCTCCGACAGATCCTGCTGCCGCTGGAGCTCTCGGGCGAGCTGCTCCATGTCGGCGCTGCCCGACTCGCCGCCGGACCCGCCCTGCGCTGTCTCTCCACCCGATCCCTGTTCGCCTGGCTCCTGCCCCTGCTGCCCCTGCCCGGATCCCTCCCCCTGCTGACCCCCTTCGGACCCCTCGCCCTGCTGACCCTGGTCGGAGCGCTGCGCCTGCTGACCCTGCATCTGCTGGCCGGCGCGCTCCATCTGTTGCCCAGCACGCTTCATCCCGTCCTCGGAGGAGTGCGACAAGCGCTCCCCAGCACGCTGCAGCGCCTCGCCCGCACGGCGGCGTTCCTCTGGAGACGCCTCGGAAAGTGCCTCCTCGAGACCTCGCGCCGCCTCGGCCGCCCGTTCCATGTCGCCCTCTTCCAGGGC
>JAFDJI010000082.1 GCA_019307545.1 Deltaproteobacteria bacterium
TCTTCGGTTTCCCTACTCGCCCTTGTTGGGCTCGGCTTCAACCTCGGCTGTTGGCTCGGCCACGGGCTCGGCTACGGGCTCGACCACGGGCTCGGCCACGGGCTCGGCTACGGGCTCGGCTACGGGCTCGGCCACGGGCTCGGCCACGGGCCCGACCACGGGCTCGGCCACGGGCCCGGCCTCGACCTCGATCCCTGGACGCTTGATGACCTCGAGGTCGCTCTGGTCCTCCGTCTTCACGTAGGCCTCGGCCGCGGCACGGGAGGTCGACATCTGCCGACCCTCGAGCACGCCATCGGCGATGGCACTCGTGAACAAGCGAATGGACTTCAACGCATCATCGTTGCCCGGGATGACGTAATCGATGCCGGCAGGGTCACAGTTGGTGTCGCACAGGGCCACCACCGGGATCTTGAGGATGTTCGCTTCCTTGACCGCGATGTGCTCCTTCTTGGGGTCGACCACGAAGAGCACTGACGGCAGGCCTTTCAGGCCCTTGATGCCACCCAGGTTGCGATCCATCTTCTCGATCTCGCGGGTCAGCTCGAGGGCTTCCTTCTTGGTGAGGAGCTCGAAGCGTCCCTCGTCACGGGCATGCTCGAGTTGGAGGAGGCGCTCGATGGACTTCTTGACCGTCTGCCAGTTCGTCATCGTGCCCCCCAGCCAGCGGTTGTTCACGAAGAACATCCCGCTCCGGACAGCCTCCTCTGCCATGATCTCGCGGGCCGCGCGCTTGGTCCCAACGAACAGGATCACGCCGCCGTGGGCGACCGAGGTGGTGATGAAGCGCAGCGCGTCCACCAGGCCGCGGGCCGTCTGCTGCAGGTCGATGACGTGGATGCCGTTCTTGGCCCCATAGATATAGGGCCGCATCTTCGGGTTCCAACGGCGGGTCTGGTGCCCGAAGTGCACACCTGCCTCGAGCAGGTCGCGCAGGGAAACGTTCATGTCGATGTCTCACAGGTTTTGGTTGAACTTCCGCCGCGAACCCAGCCGACCCGGCGAAGCCGGGCACCGGGGATGGGCTCGAGAATCCGGCGTGGGGAATGGTCTTCGTCACGCGAGGTGACGAAGCTGGCCGGGTAGCACGGTGGCGCGGGGGGGGCAAAGCCGGTCGAGCATTCAGCTATCAGCTATCAGCCGATTTTGGCTTGCTGAGGTGCTCGGTCCCCGCCTCGCCAAACCAAAGGTAAATGAAGCTGATTGCTGATTGCTGATTGCTAGGGTTGCGCGGCGTCCTGCAGCGCCTGCGGACTGCCGCAGCACTTCTTGTACTTTCGTCCGCTGCCGCAAGGGCAGGGCTCATTGCGGCCAACACCCTGCTTCTCAGCGAAAGCCCGTGTTTCGTCTCCCTTTTGGGGACGGGCCGGGGCCCGGGGAGCACGCTGTGGCACCACCGGAAGGGGAAGGGGGGTGGGCGCCGCACCAGATGGCCCTCCCGCTGGCCCGCCAACAGGCGCTGGCTGCATACCATCGGCGGCAATGTGGCGTGCCATGGCCTTGCTGGGACGAGCCGCCGCGGCGTCGGCGATCCGGGCGTCGGCGTGGAACAGCTTCTGCAGGATTGCCTCGTCCCGCAACGCCGACATCATCAGGAACATGTTGAAGGCCTCACGCTTGTACTCGAGGAGCGGGTTGCGCTGCCCGTATCCGCGCAGGCCCACACCCTGGCGCAGGCGGTCGATGGCGAGGAGGTGGTCCTTCCAGAGTTGGTCGGCGAACTGCAGCAACAGCATGCGGCCGATCTGCTCGAAGACCTCCGTGCCCATCTCCTCGATACGGGCGTCGAGCAGCGCCCCGGCCTCGTCGAGCATGCGCTCCTTGAGCTCCTCCTTGGAGTTGTCGCGCAGCTCGAGGTCCGTTTCCTTCCAGGTGATTCCAAACACCTTGAGGAGTCGCTCACGCAGGGTTTCGATGCGCCAGCTCTCCGGATGGAGGTCCCCACACGCCTCGTCCATGATGTCGAAGACCACGTTGTCCAGCGACTCTTTGATCATCCCGGTGATGTTCTCGCCGCCGAGCGCCTTCTTGCGAAGGTCGTAGACGCCCTTGCGCTGATAGTTCATGACGTCGTCGTACTCGAGGAGGTTCTTCCGAATCTGGAAGTTGTGTCCCTCGACCTTCTTCTGCGCGTTCTCGATGGCCCGGGTGATCCACCGATGCTCGATGGGCTCATCGTCCTGTAGACCCATCCGCTCCATCCACACCGTGATCTTGTCGGAGCCGAAGATGCGGAGGAGGTCGTCCTCCAGGCTCATGTAGAACCGGGAGGATCCGGGGTCGCCCTGGCGGCCGGCGCGCCCCCGAAGCTGGTTGTCGATGCGCCGGGACTCGTGCCGCTCGGTGCCAATGATGTGCAACCCACCGGCGGCGAGGACCTCCTTCTGCTCCCGTGTGCACCGCTCCCGGGCCTCCACCAGAGAGACCTCGTACTTCTCCGGCTCGGTCTCCGGGTCACCGAACTCCTTGGCCAGTTCCACCGGGTTTCCGCCGAGGACGATGTCGGTGCCGCGGCCAGCCATGTTGGTGGAGATGGTCACCACGCCCTTTCGGCCGGCCTGGGCCACGATGAGGGCCTCCCGGGCGTGGTTCTTGGCGTTCAGCACCTCGTGGGGGATCTTGGCCCGCTCCAGCAGCTTGGCGACGATCTCGCTCTTCTCGACCGACGTAGTGCCGACCAGGACCGGCTGTCCCTTGCCGTGACTCTCCCGGATGTCCTCCATGACCGCCCGGAACTTCTCCATCTGGGTCTTGTAGACGATGTCCTCCCGGTCGTCCCGGACCAGGGGCACGTTGGTGGGGAGGATTATGGTGTCGAGGTCGTAGATGGCGGCGAACTCCGCGGCCTCGGTCGACGCGGTGCCGGTCATGCCCGACAGCTTGTCGTACATGCGGAACAGGTTCTGGAAGGTGATCGTCGCGTAGGTCTGCGACTCGTTCTCTACCTCCACTTTCTCCTTGGCCTCGACGCCCTGGTGCAACCCGTCCGACCATCGGCGTCCGTGCATGAGCCGGCCGGTGAACTCGTCGACGATGATCACCTTGCCGTCCCGAACGACGTAGTCCCGATCGCGCTTGAAGACGTGGTGGGCCTTCAGCGACTGGTTGACGTGGTGCAAGACCTCCATGTTGTGGGGATCGAACAGGTTGTCGATCCCGAGCCTTCGCTCGACCTTCACCACCCCCTCGTCGGTGAGGGTGACGTTCTTTCCCTTCTCATCGACGGTGTACTCGATCTCGTCCTGGAGCAGCGGGATGATCGCGTCGACGATGTAGTACAGGTTGACGTCTGCGTCTGCGGGGCCGCTGATGATCAGTGGGGTCCGCGCCTCATCGACGAGAATGGAGTCAACCTCATCCACAATGCCGTAGCGGTGGCCACGCTGGACGTAGTCCTCGAGGCGGAACTTCATGTTGTCGCGCAGGTAGTCGAATCCGAACTCGTTGTTCGTCCCGTAGGTGATGTCCGCCGTGTAGGCCTCGCGCTTGATGACGTCGTTGCGCTCGTTGGACAGGATCTTCCCCACGGACATGCCGAGGAGGTTGTAGATCACCCCCATCCAGTCGGCATCGCGTGCGGCCAGGTAGTCGTTGACCGTGACCACGTGCACGCCATTGCCTTCAAGCGCGTTCAGGTACACCGGCAGGGTCGCGACCAGGGTCTTGCCCTCGCCGGTCTTCATCTCGGCGATCTTCCCCTGGTGCAACACCACACCGCCCACCAACTGACAGTCATAGTGCCGCTGCCCCAAGGTGCGCTTGCCTGCCTCGCGGACGGCAGCGAACGCCTCGCACAACAGATCGTCGAGCGGTGCCCCGTTCTCGACCTGCTGCTTGAACTCCGCCGTCTTCGCCGCCAACCGGTCGTCGGAGAGCTGCTCGAACTCACGCTCGAGGTCGTTTATCCGTTGAACCAGCGGTTGGATCCGCTTCAGTTCACGCTCGTTGGCGTCGCCAAAAACCCTCTTGGCGAGCCGGGTGATGGAGTCGAACATCGAAAGCCCTTCAGGAACGTGGCGAGCCCACCTAACCCACCAATCAAGGCAAGGGGTTTGGGTGCACGACCGCGCCAGTCACCGCGGCAGGTAGTCGAGTGGGTCGACCGGGTGGCCATCGAGCCGCACCTCGAAGTGGAGGTGGGGTCCGGTGCTGCGACCGGTGCTGCCAATCGTGCCCAGGTACTGGCCGCGTTCCACCACGTCACCCTCTCTCAGGTCCACACTGTTGCAGTGGGCATACAAGGTGGTGATCCCGAACCCGTGGTCGATCTCGACCATCCGACCGTATCCGGAGTTGTAGCCCGCCTTCACCACCCGACCGGGTGCAGCGACGCGGATCGGCGTGCCGCGACGATTGCTGATGTCCAGGCCGCTGTGGAAGCGCCAGGTACGGCCGAAAGGCGAGCGTCGCCAGCCGAACCCGGAGGTCATGCGTCCGTCAGCGGGCCAGTCGGACGGCAGGGCCTCCTGGAGCGCGCGCAGGTCCTCCAGTTCGGCCATGAGTGCGGTGAGATCGGGCTCGGAGAGCACTGCGAGGGAGAGGAAGGTCTCCACGCGGGCCTGCACCGCGTCCGCCCAGACCTCGGCGGGGCGCAGGTCCTCGGGGCCAAGCCCCATCCCTCCCTGGGGATCCTGCTCCATGGGGTCGACACCCCCCTCCCCGTCGAGGAGGGCGTCGTCGGTGAGCGGGCCATGGTCCCCCGATGGATCGCCCAGGGACCGGAACTCGGCATCGTACAGCCGCAGGCGGAGCATCAGCCGATCCACCTGGGTCATCTTGCGGTCGATATCCACCAGGCGTTGGCGCAGCGCGAGGTTCTCCTCGAAGAGGTCCTGGTAGGCCAGGTTGCGCATCAGCAGGAGGCCATTCGAAAGGGCGAGCGTCATCACCAGGGCGATCAACCCGCCGACCAACCAGCGGAGCCGCCGGAGCTGCCGGGGGGTGATCGAAATGGGTTCGGCAGGAGGCGAAGGGGGCGCCGTGCCCGTGGTGCCCGGATCGGCCTCGCTCAATTGACCTCCTCGACCCGTACGATCACGACCGTGATGTTGTCCTCCCCGCCGCGGTCGCAGGAGAGTTCGACCAACCGCCGACAGGCCTCCTGGGGAGAGAGCTCGGCGAGGTAGTGGCCCATCTCCTCGGTGCCGACGTAGCCGGACATCCCATCGGAGCACAGCAGGAACCGGTCATTGCGACGGACCGCCCGCACCTGGACGTCGATCTCCACGTCCTCCTGGTAGCCGAGGGAACGGGTGATCACGTTGCGCATGCGGTGGTTCTTGGCTTCTTCTTCGGTGATCAGGCCCGCCTTGAGCTTCTCGTTCACCAGGGAGTGGTCCTCGGTGAGTTGCTCACAGTGGGTATCGCGCATGATGTACACCCGGCTGTCGCCGACATGGGCGATGTGCGCGTTGCCGTTTTCCACCAGCAGCACGACCGCGGTGGTGCCCATCCCGTGGAACTCCGGCTCCTCGCGCGCCTTCTCGAAGATGCGACGGCCAGCGAGCCGAATGGCGTACGAGAGGCGCTCGCGGGCGATCTCCACCGGATCCTCCGCCTCCGCGGGGTTCTCCCCGTGCAACTCCATGGTGGTAACGATCTCCTCCACGGTGTTGACGCAGATCGCCGAGGCGTACTCCCCCCCCGCATGACCCCCCATGCCGTCCGCCACCACGAAGAGGTTCAGCTCCTCGTTGATGAGGAAGTTGTCCTCATTGTGACCGCGCTTGAGGCCGACGTCGGTGATTCCGCAGGAGGTGATCCGCATTCGGTTGGTCCTCAGTCAGGCGATTCTGGGCTCGCCTCCGCGGGGGCGACGTCCGCTGGATGCAGCAATGCGGCTATCCTCCCGTATGCCACCACGTCGAGACGCTCCGCACGGATAGACGCCTCTATCCCGGCTTTGGCCAGTGCTTCAACCGACAGGGCCTTTCCATACCGGGCTCCGAGGCTGTTGGCGATGGTCTTCCGACGCTGGGAGAACGCCGCACGCACGACCCGGTCGAAGGCTTCGGGGCCAGCCGGACCCACCTCGGGCTCCGGGAGAATTTCCAGTCGGACCACCCCGGACTCCACCTTTGGACGGGGGTGGAAGGCGGAAGACGGCACCCGGGTGACGAACCGCACGCGCGCACGCGCCCCCACCTGGACGGTGAGCGCCCCATAGGCCTTGGTGCCCGGGCTGGCGAGGAGCCGGTCCGCCACCTCCTTCTGGAGCATCACGGTGAGCGAGTGGAAGGTCGCCGGTTGCCGAACCAGCGACAGGACCAGCGGGGTCCCGATGTTGTAGGGGAGGTTGGAGACCACCTTCCATCCCGAGCCTGGACAGACGTCGCCGAGGTCCAGTCGCAGGGCATCGCCCACCACCAACCGCACCGAGGGGAAGGTATCGCGGATGAAACCGGCGAGGTCGCGATCCACCTCCACCGCGGTGACCTGCGCGCCTGTTTGCACCAGGGCTTCGGTGAGGATGCCCAGGCCGGGACCGACCTCCAGCACCTGGTCTCCTTCCTTCACCCGCGCGCCGCGCACAATCCGCCGCACGACGTCGCGTCGCCACAGGAAGTGCTGACCGAACCGGCGCCGGGCGCGCTGTTCCAGCCCTCGGAGGATGTCCTTGGGGTGGGTGTCGCTCATGTCATCGCCCAGGAGGGACGGGCGCGGAGGTCGAGGTCGTGGCGCTCGCCAGCCAGGAGGTGCAGCCGGCCGGCGTGGGCGATCATTGCGCCGTTGTCGGTACATCGAGCCACGGGTGGCAGGAACACGTCGAGGTCGAGGCTCCTCGCACGGCGACGCAGCTCGGAGTTCGCGGCCACCCCACCCGCCAGGGCCACCTGGCGCACCCCGGTCCGCTCCGCGGCGCGCATCACCCGGTGCAGGAGGCAGTCCACCACTGCGGCCTGGAAGGAAGCGCACACGTCCGGTCGCGCGGCGGTGCCTCCCCGGTGGAGGTACGTGCGCACCGCGGTCTTCAGCCCCGCGAAGGAAAAGTCGAAATCACCCGGCAACGGCCTCGGGAAGTCGACCACCTCCGGGTGGCCCGCAGTGGCCAGCCGGTCCACCACCGGACCGCCCGGGTACCCGAGACCCAACAGTCGGGCCACCTTGTCGAAGGCTTCGCCAGCCGCATCGTCCCTGGTCTCGCCGAGGACTTCGTAGGTACCGAGGTCGCGCGCCAGGTACAGGGTCGTGTGCCCACCGCTGACGACCAGGGCGAGGAAGGGCCATTGCGGCGAAGTGCCCTCCAGCAGGGGTGACAGCAGGTGGCCCTCCAGGTGGTTCACCCCCACGAAGGGCACGTCCCACGCGGCGGCGAGGCCCTTGGCAAAGGAAAGCCCCACCAGCACCGCCCCAATGAGTCCCGGGCCTGCGGTGGCTGCAACGGCCTCGGGACGGGACAACCCGGCAGCGTCGAGCGCCGCACGCACCACCGCTCCCACCTTCTCCACGTGCGCGCGGCTGGCGAGTTCAGGGACCACTCCGCCATAGCGGGCATGGATCTCCTGGGAGTGCACCACGTCGGAACAAACCCCCGCGGCGCCGACTACGGCCGCGGCAGTCTCATCGCAGCTGGTCTCGATCCCGAGGACATCCACCAGCGGCATGTAACCGCGCCGTCAGACCCCGTCCGGCAGAGTGCCCCGGTGATCGGACCGTACCCAGGCTGCGGTCTGCTCCGAGCGGTAGATCTCCTCACCCTCCTGCTCGAATCGGATCTCGAAGCGGGTGAACATGGTGCCGGCTACGCCGCGGTGCATCTTGAGGCGCGCATGGCACAGCACCGGCGGCCCGATGCGGCCCATCTTAAGAAAGCGGGCGTCATGGATGTGGGTCCCGTACCCGACCCAACCGTCGGTGGCCTTCATCCCGAGCACGTAGCTGGCGTACAGCTGACCCAGGGTGCCGGTGATCTGGATGATGATTGCGCCCGGGAGGTGCCTTTCGTGTCCCGGCCACGGGCGCTGCGCCGCCACCAGCGGACCGAGTCGGGTGGTGTCGCACACCGCGACCAGGCGTTTCTCTTCGGGTACGAACTCCACGTCCTGGATGTACCAGGCCTCGGGTTCGTACATCGCCTGTTCTGCGAAGTCGTTGGGGATCGGCACGGAACCTCCACGGAGATGCCAGTACCACGGGCCTGGTCCGCCTTCCGCACGAACTCCTTGGAGTTGAACCAGATATTCACGCTAATAGGCATCTTTTCGGCGGTTTCGGCATCCTGGCAAAAGCCGGGTCCCACGCTTTTCCACCCGGAAGCTTGCCCAATGCAGTACCGCCTCCGATACCATAAGGTCGAGGCTGGCAATCCAGCGGAGGAAATGCACATACACGGATCCGTCCACGGTCGAACGGAGGTTTCGGTCCCGCTTCCCGTGATGTATCGGGCCCAGCTTCGTGCCTGGGCGGACAGGTGGCTCCCGGAATCGGTGCGTATGGCGGATCCGGACACCTTGCGACGGGGGCGTCTGCTCATCAGCTTCACCGTCGCCACCGCTTCATGGGGTGCTGCGCTGGCGCTGGCCTTCCTCCTCCTGGGCCGAGAGGAGGTCTGTCTGGCCCTGACGGCCGCGACCGCACTGCTGATGCTCAGTCCGGTGCTCCTCCGTATCACCAGCTCGATCACCGTTGCCGGCACGTGGTTCTGCTTGCACCTCTACTGGCCGGTCACCGCCTGGATGCTGTGGTCGGGGAACCTGGACTGGGCCGCCTCCGGCTGGCTCGCGGCGGTTCCGGTGGTCGGGGCGCTCCTGGTGGGTCGAAAGACCGCGTACGCCCTCGCCGCCCTATCGATCGGCACCAGCGGGGCGGCATGGTACGACCCGGCGTCGACTGTGTCCGCCACGGAGGCTTCACTCCTCGCCGTCGGCCTCACCGGACTCCTGTTCTCCTTGGCGATGCTCTACCGGTCCGCCAGCGATAGCGCCCTACGCCAGCTCCACGCAGCGGTCACCCAGCTTCGCGACGAGGTGGAGCGGCATCGTCGGACCCGAATCACCCTGGAGGAGGTACATCGGGAGTTGGTCGAGCAAGCCCGGATCGCCGGGCGGGCCGAGATCGCCACCAACGTCCTCCACAATGTCGGCAACACCTTGACCTGGGTGAACTTGACCGGCGAAGCGATGCGGGGAAACCTACGGGACTCGCGCATTCCGCGCCTGCGCAAGGCGGTGGCCCTCCTCCAGGCGTTGGCGGCGGAACACGAGACCTTCCGGCGCGATCCGCGTGGATCCAAGCTCACCACGTACCTCGACCAGTTGAGCCTCCACCTCGCCGCCGAACGGGAGGAACTGACCCAGGATGTCGAGAAGCTGACCAGCGGACTCGACCACATCAGTGCCACCGTGCGGATGCAGCAGGCCCACGCGCGCTGTGCGCTCGTGGAAGAGGAAGTGCGGGTGGACCAGGCGATCGACGAGGCGATCCGGTACAGCGACGCCTCCACACCGCGCGGGGACCTGATCGTGGAGCAGGAGGTGGAGCGCCTGCCACCGGTGATGATCGACAAGCACCGCCTGGTGCAGATCCTCGTGAACCTCATCGAAAACGCCAAGCGAGCGGCCGGAACCGGCGATTCGGACAGGCCGCGCGTGATGCTCCAGGCGCGGGAGGAGCCGCGGGGCCGTCTCCGGTTCGTGGTGACGGACAACGGCATCGGCATCCCCCGCAAGGACCTGCCCCGCGTGTTCCGCCATGGATACACCACCACAACCGATGGTCACGGCTTCGGGCTCCATGCGAGCGTCCTCGCCGCCCGTGACCTGGGCGGGACACTTCACTGCGTGAGCGACGGGCTGGGGACGGGCGCCACCTTCACCCTGGATGTCCCGATGCGCGCCTCCTGGCCCGACGTGGCGGATCCCACCGAAGAGCAGAAGACGGTGAAGGCGCAGGCTCCGGGCATGCCCGTCTAGCGGACTGCGCGCACGATGGCCTGCTCGACGCACGTCGCGGCCAGATCGCCCAGGGCCGCGAGGACCAGGGGATCCACCGAATGCGTCGTGCCGGTGGAGACCGTGAACACCACGTCTCCGTCGAAGGGCGTGAAGGCTGGAAACAGGGTGCGGGCCATCCCCGCGGAGGCCATCTTGGCGAGGACACGAAGCTGGCCCTGCACCAGGGGGGCATCGGTCGCCACCACCACCAGAGTGGTCTGGCCGCGCCAGCGCCCCACATCACCCACGGCGTCCATCATCGGGGGTCCGCCGGCGACCCCCTCCCCCGTCTGGGGGTCCCGCACCGAGCCGAGGGCATTTACCGCCGCGAGCACCCCCACCGTCCAGTCCTGCCACCGCGCCGCCCAGGTGCCTACCCCACCCCGGACGTGGTTCCCGGACGCCCGGCCCACCCG